>NZ_MLAO01000008.1 GCF_002272835.1 Helicobacter sp. 11S03491-1 | reverse complement strand
ACTATGAAGTAATCAAACTGCCATATAACCCAAGAGATAAAATTGAATCAACCGGAGAGTTTTTATGAGGCTCACCTGAATGGGAGTGGAATATTACATGTATCTAGCTTAAGGTTGGCTTAGGAGATTCAAATTGCCTTGAAGCAACTTGGTATTGTGTTATTTTATTTATCCCTTATAACACACTCCTGATTTATCATTGGCTTGGAGCGCACTTGCAAATACTAAAAAAGCACTTAATACAAAAATTCCTAAATGATTTTAAGCAAATTTGGTTTTTTCATTTGTTTGTCAGTTTTCATGGTTGTTTCTTAGAAGATGTATTTATAGCCCAACATCACTTCATAGGGAGTGGCAAAATAATACACACCATATTCAGTTTCATTAACATTATAGTTATATACAGGCACTTTCCCTATCACCTCTATACGATGGTGATCGTTTTCAAACAATAAAACTCCAAATCTCGGGGTGAGTAAAAGGCTTAGAGCATTAATTAAAGGAAACCTGTTCTTTCCATCCATATAGGTTGCATTTGAACTAAATACCACCCATCCACTCTCTAACCCTATAAAAAATCCTAAAGTATTTTTCTCATCGATTTGGATCACATCAAACAAAGCATCAATACCAATGCTGAGATTTAACATATGGCTAAAATATTGTATGCCATAATCTTGTTGAATTAAGTTGGTATTACCATAACCAATAGATCCGATCCATCTGAGACCAAACATATTTTTGTCATCAAAGTGGTATTCATTGCCCAAATTGAGATTGATCAAATACCCATATCCTTTATAGGCATTTTTAATATGATAAGCAGGAACAACAGTAGAAGAGGTACCAAAATATGTTGTTTGTTCCTCGCTACTTTTATCCATCATGCTATAGACTTGTCCAATATCTACACCCATATAAAATCTCGCTTCAGACAAAGAGAATAGAGCTATTAAGATTGCCGGGACATGGAGTAAGTTTGGTTTTTTCATTAATAATCCTTTGTTTGTTAAACTTATTTAATATCTAATTTTTTCTCTGTCCATTTAGTAGCTTGAGTCATTTTTTTATCAAATTCACCATCAATCTTGGATCTTATCTCATCAGGCAAGACATTTTTATAAATTCCTCCAACATAATCCGCTACATCTCCGACTTTCTTGATTCCCTTATCTTGGGAAAATCTATCATTGAATTTTTGAGTTAGTGGGATAATATTTTGGACTTTGTTTATATTAGAGTTAAAATTTGAATCAGAATTCATAGATACACCCCATGTGCTAATCTTTTGGGAAGATTGGGTTGTATCTCCACTACTAGCGGTGATATTGACTCCCATGATACCAGAAGTAATCTTTGTATGTTCATATGAACCTGTAGGGATATTATTTTTTGTTAAATTATAAGCATGACTATGAGTGGAAATAGAATCTTTAGTGATTTTTTTGGTATCTAATGTAGAAGTTTCTGGAGCATTTGAATTAATATAAGAACCTTTGAGTGCAATAGTATCTCCTACAGAAATATTCAAACCATTAGAAAAAATACCACTAGGGTGAGAAAGATTTTGAGTTGAACTATTAGAGATTTTAAAATCAAAACTTGGATGAAGTCCTGTATTACTCCCCATATTATATCTCCACTTTAGACCTGCTTGGAACGATGCAGAAACAGAAGAACCGGTATCAACAAGACTAGTAATTGACAAATTCTTTCCTATATTTGCATTCAGAGAATTTGTAGAAACATTACCTCCTGCAAGGATCATATCTTGAGCAGCAGTAATGTTGAAATTACCACCAGATAAAGTAGTCTTATTATAAGTAGTTACTTCAGAAATTGAATGGGTAAGCCCTCCGGAAATCTCTCCTCCGGCACTTATTTTAGTAAACCCATAGCTTCCTTCTATACCCCCCTCAATATGTTCACTATTAGAACTAGAATTCTGTATATTTTGGGTGGCCAGAATATTAAGATTAAGCGCAGAGATAGAAGCAGAATTTTCAACATTGAGCGCAGAACCAATTAAATTAGCATCACCTTTAGCGTTGAGATTTAGATTTTTTGCATTAAAGATTGAGTCTTGGTGAGTAGTAGTATTGCTATCACCACTAGAGCGAGAATAATTGCCTTTGATCTTGCTGCCATAATTACCATTATAAGAAAACTCAGTATCTATACCATAGGAAGTATCACTATTGCTAATATTGGAAGTATTTTTTGAAGATGTAAGGATAAAATTCTGTGTTTGTATATTTGCTGTAGTAGTATTAAGATAAGAACCCTTGATAGTAGTATCACCCGAAGTTTGTAAATCTAAAGCGCCTATATTGAGATTGCTGCCTCTAGAGGTGATAAAAGAATTTGATGAGTTGCTTTTGGATTTCTGATACTTGATATCGGTATTCACATTGGTATCGTCTTTGCCTTTAATCTGAGCGTTAATAGCAACATCTATACTTTGTGATCTGGAATTTGATATTGTATTGATACTTTCTTTGGCTAAAGAAACGTTAAAATTATCGCTTATTATTGATGCATTTTGAGCATTCACATCAGAGCCAATGATGCTGGTATTGTTACTAGAAGTGATATTGAGACTCTGCGTAGAGACAGAAGAAGCAGAAGCGGTTTTGAAGATGGTAGAAGTGCTGGCTTTTAAATCTGCGTGGTGATAACCTAGAGATATTTTGGGCTCTTGAATACTAGATTTGACATCAGATTCTAGCGTTTCAATATCTTCACCATCAATAACACTATTAGCAACATTAGAAATAGTTTTTAAGCCAGGTATTTTACTCGTATCATTCAAAAGAGTTTTACCAGTGGCTTTAGCTAAATTTTTTTTATTATCAAACATATCAGTAACTTCAGTGGGAACTTCTAATGTAATCCCCACCCTATCAGAAGTAATCTTTATGTCTTGAGTCTCCTTATGGACATCTTCCAAAGAACTTACTAAGACATCTTTGCCTTTAAGTTTCACTGATGTAGCTTTGAGATCACTAGATTCTACTTTTACATCTTTAGCGTTAGAGGTTAAAGTAATATTATCAGAGACAATCGCTTGACTATGGTGTTTAGAGATAGAATCAGTATGGGCTTCATCTCTAGTGTCTTTACCATAATTTATGGATATTTTGCCATTGCTAACACCACCACCCAATCCTGTGTGCTTCGTATAAGTATTGATACTTTTAGTATGGAAATCTGCCTTGTTAGACAATATGACATCTCCCTTAGAAGATATATTGAAGTCTTTGGAATTAGAAACTAGGTTATAAGCAATAGCACCCCCTCCAGCAGAAATGTTGATATTCTCTCCATTGATAGTATTGGAAAGATTAGTCGCAGTTTCTTCAGTGGTGGTAATCTCGGTAGTTGTAGTTGAAAAAATATCTCCTTTGACATCTTTTTTACTTTCACTTGTATATGTAGTATCCAAGGCAGTATCCATCATAATATCACCACTGGTTTTGATGGTAATATCTTTATTTGCTCTGAGATCTATAGAAGTCATTTTGATATTCTCAGAATCAATATGGATATTTTTGGTTCTGATGGTAGAAGCATTATGAATAGTAGATAAGTTAGTTTTTTTTATATTAGATCGATCAATATTAGTAACAACAGCATTAATATCTAAGTTTTTGGTTTTGATATTCAAATCATTGTTGGAATTGAATTGGATTCCCTTCATTGTGGTATTTCCAGCAGTGATAAAAATATTATTGCCATTTACTTGAGTGTCGTCCTTCGCTCTTGTTACTTTATCTGAGATAGAAAATCCATATGGACGCAATATTTTAGCAAACGCATCATTTATTCTGTGAAAAGTTTTTATATTTGCCATTCTATCCATATTTAAATTTCTGGTAGAATGTATTCCAATATCACTCACTGCATTTGCCCTAACTCCAACAAAACTTACATTATTTCCAGAGCTAAAGTTTGTATTGCCATCAGAATCTAATCTCAAAGAAGTAATCTTCATATCATCACCAGAAGCAACAAAAATATCATTACTCTTGATTTTATTATCCAAAACATCATATTTTTTGTCAATTGCTTTGCCAACCAGATATTTTGTATCTGTTGCAGCTTCCATCGTAAACTTACCATCTGCCCTAATAATAGTATCAAATCCATCATTACCTATATCTATCGATCGAAGATACATATCTGTATCGCTATGAAGTATAACAGATCCATTTTTAAAGGTAGTGCCTTTGTTTATAGAAGTATGCATTGTCGCGGTCTTATTTGCATAATTAGAAATTGCCATAGCAGTGGTAATATTAAGTAATCCAGAGTTAATATAGACATTACCTAAAAATTTCGATCCTTCAATATTAGTATTCTTAGAATCAATATATAGATTATTCGCCTTCATTACAGAAGAAGTATTTAAAGTGCTATTGCCGGAAGAAGAATCTATCTCTCTTCTTATGAAACTACCAAACAAACCATAACTATAAAAAGTATTGGCATTGCTTGTGGCAGTAGTCTTGATAGAGACATCTTGGGCATTGATATGGATATCCCCTGCTGCTTGGAGATCGCTTGAGTGAGATCTGAAGTCTTTGGCGAAGATATTCATATCCTTGCCGGAGCGGATAGAACCGTTGGCATTGGTGATATTATCTGCGGCGAGATAGAGTGAGTCTGCATGGATAGCTGAAGCGTTATAGAGACTGCCTGTAGCTCCTAAAGGGGTGCTTGTCAGAATAGCACGGTGGGCTGTGATACCTATACCTATGGCGCTAGGGTTGCTTGAGCTTGCTTGGAGGGCGTTGAGATGATTGAGATGATTGTCAATGTCTGTTCTGTCCATCATGGCTGATAATAGGGTAGAGTCGGATACGCTTGATTGGAAGCCGGAGGTATGCAAGAAGGCATCCGGAGTCTGATAAGTGGGATCGGTGTTTATTACATAAGGATGGGTAGTGGTGTTGTAGTCCTCAATGAGAACGCCGGCATATTCACTCATCATCTCTTCCAGAGGGATCGTAGGGATATGGAGATCTTCTATAGTAAGGGTGGAGACCTTAGGGGCCGGGTGATAGGGACGGCGAATAGTTGAGCTATGGCAATTCCAATTTCGTTTTCCAACAAATGGAATATATGAAGTAACACCACAATCTCCTCCATGTCTATCCCAATCCACCCTTCTCCCTACACTCTCCTCAGTCCTCTTTGGGGTGGTGATGGTATTGGTTAGATTGGACTCATTGATGAAATCACCTTGGGGAGTGGCGATGATGGCGTTGGTATTGTTGATGAGGGTAGCAGCGATATTAAGCTTGCCTTTGGCATAGATGATCGCAGGGTGGTAGCCTCCCGGCTTGAGCTCATCTTGGGTGATGGTGGTGGTATAGTCATAATCACTATGTTTGTCATTTCCCCCATGTCTCTCATGATGAGACTCTACAGAGATGATTTTGGGTTCCAGCTCCATCTCTCCGATATTATCGAGCTTATTGGCTGTAGTGATAGAGACATTTTTCTCTCCAAATACAACAGAATAGTTCTTCATATTAGGGGCTACTATCTGCATATCTCCACCCGCATAGATCATAGGGGTAGAGCTATCCAGACGGATAGGAGCATTGGGATTAGCGTTGATAGATTCGAGGGTATTGGGGCTTGGAGATGGGGGTGATTGGTTTGGATCTTGTTGGCTATTATCCGGAATAGATTGGCTTGGAGTGGGTGATCTGAGGGGTTTGGTGATCTCTATATCGCCATTACTATGGATGATAAACCCTCCATCATGTCCATCGCGTGAGGGAAAAGTAGCAAGTCTCCCGCTATTTTTGACCCCCACACCCTCCTCTGAAGCTACCAGATAAATAGAGTTCGCATATACCCCACCCGTATAAGCCACATCCAGGGCTAGAGATGGCTTGGGCGTCTTGGTATTCTCATCAGCCGGCATGACAATAGGCTCAAAAAGCAGAATAGAAGCGTTGGTAGGATCAAGGGTGATGTTGTTTTGCCCCAGAATCATGGCAATCTTGGTAGCATCAATCTTGCCATTGATACGCAGAGTCCTGGAGATGAGATTGAGGGCTTGGAGATTTTTGCCATTCAATGAGGCGATATTGATATTCCCATCTTTGATCACAAACTTCAATGATTTCATTGCATCTTGCATGCTTTTCATCATCAAGAATTGTTCGTTGAATTCTTTGGAGAGTTTGCCGGTAATCATGCCGGCATTGGCTGTATTGATAAACCCACATCCGATACAATCAATGCCATTGGGATTGGCGATGATGAGATTAGCGCTACTTCCGGCTATCTCCATATAGCCTAATAAGGTAGAAGTATGAGAAGAAGTGATTTGATTCAAAATAAGCTTGGCCGGAGAGGAATGGTTGAGATTGGGATTTGAGTTGATATATCCGGAGAGTTGTGTCAGGCTTGGGGAATCTTTGATATTATTGAAGATCAAGCCATTTTTATCGACATTAAAATCTTTGAAAGCATTGTTAGAGATACCTGCTGTATTGGGGGTGGTGATATTGACTATGGGAATATCATTGTGGGCTTTGAGAATTTCTGGGGCGAAGGCTTTATTGGCTGTATCGGGGGTGAGCGCAAAAGACTCAGATGGAGGGGAATTTGGCTTATCAGAAGTGCCGGATGTAGCGAACAAAAATGAAAACAAAGAGACACAAATACAAGCAAGGGCAAGTTTCCTATAGGGATAGAGAGGGTAATATTGATCGCTGAAGTTTCTTATAGTTTCATAATTATTTATATTTTTAATATTTCTATTGTTTTTATTGCTATTTTTATTATTATTTTTGTTGCTATAGCTTTTATTATTTTTATTACTTCTTACATTATTGTTATTGGTATTTATATTTAACTTTGATGATTGATTTATATATAAGCTAGTTTTTATCATATATTCATCTTCCATGAATCCTCTTCTATGAAAATAAAATCTTCAGAATCTTCATCTATTTTTCTTCATTTTGCTATATTTAGCCATTATTTTTGTATTTTTCATATATTCTCCATCCTCATTTTGTATTCATAATATGTAAATTCTATAACTTATAATCTTAAAGCATACTTAAAATATTATTGACTTATAGGTTATAATAAATTAAATTTATAGATATTTTAATAATAAATATTTAAAATTTCTTATATTATGTTATCATAACCGAAGAGATTTAATTAAGGAGTAAAACAATGAAAAATATCAAAAAGGCTTTGGTTATCGCCGGGTGCGCTCTCTCATTGGGTGCAAGCACAGCATTGGCAGAGAATACAAATGTGAGAGATCAATCGGGGATTTTTGCAGGGCTTGAGATAGGGAGTTCGCTTGGATATGGATCATCTTCAACTAGAGAAGTTAATGGGGTAGCTTTTACAGAAACTTTTACATCGGGAGTTAATTCTAATATGTTGTATGGGGCAAGAATAGGCTACCAGCAATATTTCAATGCCTATAACGGACTCAGGCTTTATGGGACATTTGATTATAGCAATTTCAGTCCACCGTTAAATCCAAAAGTAACAGCAAATTTTTTCAAATATGGCGTGAGTTTGGATTATCTCATAAACTTCTCAGATACTCAAAATCCTTGGGGGATATTCGTAGGCGCAGGGTATCAATGGGTACAATCCAAAAGTTTTGTTGACGAAAAAAAGATACCAAAAGATATCCATGAAACAAAAAAGATCACACAAGATGGTATTATCATCAATGCAGGGATCTCAAAAATCATCAACAATCACAATCGACTTGAACTGGGCGTAAAAGTCCCCTTATATAATTATATAAAATACAGCAAAAGTGAAAATGAAAATGAAGATAAGGCGACACTGAGAAATCCGGCAGATATTTATCTTGCTTATAGCTATTCATTCTAGGATTTTTGGAGTCCGGGGGAATTGAGATTGAGATGAAACAAAAGCCAAGCAAGAGAACCGGAGTCCTTCTTGTCCTCCTGATGACTTCGATCTTATCGGCAAAATCTACTTCTATCCAACAAACAGATCCCAACCCAAATCTCAACCCGGCAGGAGAAAACCCGGCTCCCACTCAGTGTTTCTTGATCGATCATATAGATTTGGAGTTTGCAGGGGAATCTTCAAAATTCAAAAAGAAGTTTGCTTATGCTTACAAGATTGTTGATAGGTTCAAATCCCACCATCCCTCTGGCTGTCTCACTCCCTCAGACATCATAAATCTCCTCTCCAAACTCCAATCACGCACCCAATCTAAAGGCTATACTACCACACGCTTTGGTCTCAATCCTCAATCACTCTCCGGCCATACCCTACATATCCCGGTAGAAGTAGGCACTATAGGGAAAATACATTTTATTGATGAAGCGGGCATGCTTTGGTTCAAAAAAGACTTTTCTATCAAAGAAGGGGAAATCTTTGATCTTAGAAAGGTCGAAATTGGCATGAACAATCTGCGAAACTTGAGGTATATAAACCCTCAAATCTATCTCACTCCGGATGAAGACAATCCCAATGAAAGTATCCTGAGTATCTACACACATAAGCTATCTTTGCCCGTATTCTTAGGGGCTACTGTAGATAATGGCGGGAGTATCGGGGAAAACTACGAAATCTCACTTTATGGAAGCTGGGAAAACCCTCTTCATCTCAGCGACAAACTCAGCTTCTATGCCCTCTCTTCCCTCCCAATGAGCAAGAAAAACCATAGCTATTATATCTCCGGGAGCTATTTTATCCCTATCAGGAGGGTGAGCATATCTATAGATGGATCGTATTCGGACTCAACACAAGAAATTCCATTTGCCAATATCACTCCTGTATATAAAGGCAAGAATATCAATATAGACCTCAAAACCAAAATCCTTTTATATGCTGATGATAAAAATCAACTCTCCATAAACCTTGATGGGAGCGCAAGGTTGATGGAGAGTTACCTGGATAGCATCCGCCTTGATGTCCAAAGCCGCAATCTGGCTGATGTCTCACTTGGCTTAGGCTATCAGAGAAAAATAGCCAACTCCATTTTTAACATTTCACTTGGAGTCTTGCAAGGACTCCCACTGTTCAAGAAACATAATGAAAAATTTCACACTTATTATTTCTACACCATACCCAATGTCAATATGTATCTATACGCACCCTTTAAGATATGGACGCTAGGGTTAGGTTACAAAAGCGTTATCCAAACTCAAATCTCCCAAGACAGACTCTATGCAAGCCAAAAAATGAGTATCGGGAGTCGCTATACAGTCAGGGGATTCAACCATTTTAGCATCAGCGCTCAAATGGGCGTGCTCTACAAAAATGACTTGATGGTATATCTCCCTAGTTTCCGGAATATCGCCATAATCCCAAATATTGGGATAGATTGGGGAATGGTGCGGGATCTAAACAGTGATGAAGGGGGGAGTTTAGCTGGGGGTGGGATTGGCTTGGATATGATTTATAAATATTTCAACGCCCAAATCTCTTTGAATATGCCACTGTATAATCCCTATAAAGCCCCTGCGCAAAATCTCTTTTTCTCAATGGGATTGAATTGGTAAGGATATCAGGAACAATACTCCGCTAGGATCAAAAAAATTGACTTTATCTTATGCTCCTCCATTTTTGCAGCTATTTGGTAAAAAACGTTGGATAAAAATATTCTTTTTTTTCAATTCGCATATAAAATCTTGGACTATTTCTTTTTTTATCAAAATAGGCGTATAAGGGTTCTCAATAACACTAAAAATCCCTAGAAATTCCCCATTTTTACTAAAATAAGGCTTACCGAATGTAAAATCTCCATAAGCATCAGAAGGTAAAAAATATCCATAGGATTTTGTTTTGCTATTGACTTTGGGTTGATTTGACTCTTGAAATGAAATGATTTTGCCTACTCCAAAAGTATCAACATCTTCTAATATCGGGAAATAAATACCATTATTTATTAACTTTTTAGTAGGGGTAGGAGAAAAAATATTTTTCCCATATTTGTCGTAGATTCTCTTATGATAGTAGCTCTCGCTTCGCACATTGCAATAATCATCTGTAAAAGCAGTCGTTTTTAACAAAGCCAATCCTTTATTGCTATCCATAGCCTTTAGACGCAATTGGGCTATACAAATGAGAGGCTTAGCGCTGTCATCTTGCATTTTGGCCAGAATCTTCTTGGGGTATAAGCCTGCATTATAGGTTAGCTCTGATGATGTCAGGTAAAAACCATCTTTGAGGAGCAATCCGAATCCTTGCCTAAAACTCCCATCGTCAAAATAAGATGTAATAATAGCTGTGCTATATATCCATTCAAAAGCCTTTGAATAAGCTTGAGATAAATTGATTTGAGAGATAGAAGTTTTTTCAATAGAGTTTGGAGTGTCATCTATTACCAGTGTATCTTCTGAAGCTTTTAATCCTACATGCGAAATAAAAACTAAACAAAACATACTATAAAGGACCAGCAATAACTTTTTGGACATTTCAATCCTAGTTTTTTAGATTTTATCTTGATTTTAATACTCTATAATCGGTAAAATTCCTATTTAGTTTAAATCAGAATAACAAGGATTCAATCATGGAAGAATTAAAAGTTTATGACATACATCAAGATGAACTCCAAAAGCTCCAATATGCTCTTATTTCTACAAACAAAGGAGATATTTTGCTCCAACTATTTCCCAATGATGCGCCCCAAACAGTAACAAATTTCGCTACTTTGGCAAAAGAGGGTTTTTATGATGGGCTTAGTTTTCATCGGGTTATTGAAGGGTTTGTTGCCCAAGGAGGATGCCCTCATGGCACAGGAACAGGAGGTCCGGGTTATCGTATCGCATGCGAACTTCTTGGGAATCCAAATCTACATAAAAGAGGCTCTATCTCAATGGCGCATGCCGGCAGGGATACAGGGGGGAGTCAATTTTTCTTATGTTTTGTTGATTTGCCTCATCTTGATGGAGAACATACGGTCTTTGGTCGTATCCCGCCCAATCAGCAAGAAAGTCTAAAAGTCTTGGATTCACTCAAGCCCAATGACACTATCAATTCAATCAAAATCTCAGAAGAAATCCCTCAATGATAGTCTCACAAGAATGAATCTCAACTCAATATTGTGTGTGCTGTATGCCACTATAATTACTCTATCTTTGGTATATGCACCCCAGCCCCTTGCCCCACTTCTGGGTGATTATTTTCATATTAGCGCCCATAATGCTTCATCTATCATCAGTCTAACACTACTCCCTATGGCTTTTGCTCCCACGCTGTATGGGTATTTGCTGGAAAAATTTTCTCCTAAAAAAATCTTAATTTTATCTATGTTTAGTTGTGGGATTTTGCAGTTTCTAAGCACCATGAGTGATGTTTTTTATATTTTTTTATTTTTAAGAGGACTGCAATCTTTGTTTTTCCCTGCAATCCTTACAACTCTTTTGACAATTTTGACTCGCTTAAATGCTACAAATATTCAAAAAAATACCAGTCTTTATGTGAGCGCTACTATTACAGGTGGGCTTATAGGGAGAGTGCTGGGGAGTTATCTTACAAATCTGTTTTCTTGGCAAATCTCTTTTAATTTTTTTGCTATTTTGATGATTTTAGGTGGTTTTTGGGCATTGAGAATTCGAGATACCAATCAGGGTAATTTATCAAAAATTACCCTCAAAGAAATTTTGCCATTCTTTAAAGATAAAAGCTATGTTTGGATTTTGGTAAGTGTGTTTATAATGTTTTTTTCATTTCAAGCCATTCTTTGTGTGCTACCATTTTTTTTGGTGGATACAAACCCAAATATTGGAGAAAGTCAAATTGGATTCGTCTATATTGGCTATCTCATTGGCATCGTCGTTTCACTTTTTGCAAGCAAGACTACCTTGATTTTTCATTCAAAATCTAATGCTGTTTGCTTTAGTTTCTTGGTATTTGGGATAGGGATATTAATAATGATAATTAATCATATGTATATGCTCTTGTTGGGTATGTTTGTTTTGTGCGCAGGTTCTTTTAGCGCCCATTCAATCCTTAGCGCCCTTATTAACTCAATCTCAAAAAACAAAAAAGGAATCGTCAATGGATTGTATTTGACTTTTTATTATAGCGGGGGTGTTTTGGGCTCTTTTGTGCCTATATTTTTCTACGATCAATTTGGATGGAGTTTTATTTGCATATTCATTGCGATGTTATTATTTCTAAACTCATTTTTATTTTTTAAGCATAAACAGCTCTACCGAAAGGTCTAAATCATGAAAATACAAAGCAATATTGCTGAATATTTTTTTTCTCTGGTTTATGCAATAGATATTCCGGAATTTTCTCCACTTGATCTTCGCGCTCTTGCGCCCTACCCACAAAAAGAAATTTTTGCTATTATTTTATCTTGCAATCATAGAAATAGAAATATTTTTAATAAAACTCTATTATTTCAAAAGTTATTTAAATATTTGAGACTTAAAATAACTGAAAAAAATATCCAAGCATTGCAAAAAACAATTTTAGACTACATACAAAAACAAGGCGATCTCAATTTTATCCATGAGTTATTTCAAAATATTGATATACTCAAGATAAAAGGAGTGATCCTTTATGAAGAAGAGCAATGCATCAAGACAAGCTTCAAGCATTGGATATACCAACTCAACAATCCCATCAAAAAACATTCAAAAATATCGCGCAAAACAACCAAAACATTCGATATTCAGGGTAGTTGGTTCTATCAAAATATTCAAAATATTGAAAAAACTTTTGAAAAAATAAAAACAACTATCAATATGCCATTGTGGTTACAACAATTTACTCAAAATGAAATTACTCAACTCAAAAAAACAAAAATGCGAATATCGCTATGTGGGATTTCTAAATCAGGTAAATCTACATTGCTCAATACTTTGTTATATAAAGAAATCCTCCCTATATCGGCTATTCCGGAATCCAGTAATAAAATTACTATCGCTTATAGCCCCAAAACAAAAGGGGAAGTCAAATTTCTCACTCAGACACAATGGCAACAACTATTAGAAAATCTTTATTTTGATGATGATTTACGTGCAACCATTCAAGAGAGTCAAAATTCTTTTGGAAATTTTATAGATTCTCATATCACTCAAGAAGGGCTAACAATACAAGTCAAACCCGAAGATATTAAAGCTTATGCAAGCAGCAAACATGAGTGCAAAATATCCTACCTAGTCCAAGAAATCGCTATTTATTCTTCAATGGAGTTATTAAAAAACAATCTCATCCTTATCAATACTCCCAATATTGATACAAATTTCAACTACAAGACCCATCAAATAGAGGATTCTATCTCTACAAGCAATATGATCCTTTATCTCATCAATGCTTCCAAGCCTTTATCTCAAAAAGATATTTATTTTTTATCTAATATTATTTATTATGAGAATTTAGAAAAAATACTGGTTGTTTTTACGCGATCTGATCTTGTCAGTCTATCGGATTTGAAAAATTTAAGCACAAACATTATCCAAAATATCCAAAAAACACAAAATGCAAACTCAACAATATTTCAAAACAATATTTCAAAAATTGATTTTATCCCTGTAGCTAGCACACTAGCTCTTCTTCATCGGACACAACGCTCTGATGAAGCCCTTTGCAGGGGTTATGATATAGAAGATACAGGCATACTTACTCTTGAAAACCATATCAACAATATTCTTTTTGCCAAACCCGCAAAATACTCAAAAAATACCTTGCTTAACACTTATGCAATAATCAATCAAGTGGCAATAAAGTGTCTTTATATGCTTCAAGATACCGCAACAAAAGAAAATAAAAACCCGGATAAAGAACTTGAGAAAATTCGTATGCAAATTTTGAATTTCGCTCAAGAAATTATTCAAGCCATCCAAGTAGCCGTCGAAATTTCTAAAATAAAAATTAAAGACTTAGGGTTAAATCTCAAAGAACATTTACTGGATTTTATCAATTATAAAACTTCAAAAAATAACTATATTAATGTTACCAGAATAGAAAATATCATTACTACTAATCTCAAAGACAGTCTAAGATACTTGATCCAAAAAAATCAAGAAACTTTTGATAAAAAACTTAAAATTTTTTGTCAAAATATTCATTTAGCCTATCATAATATCAAACTTGATGATTTTGAACTTGCCTTACTCAAATCTCATGAAACAAACCTTCTTGAGACAACTAAGTACCAATATACCGAAGGTGATCTCAATCTCTATACAGATGAATTGAGAAAATATATCAGCTATATTTTACGCGATGGCACGAAACTCAAAGATATACAAAATCGCATTGACAAAGCTTTTGAACTTAGCTATAAAAATATAATAATTTATTTGGAGAAAAAAATAGAAAATAAAAAAAATGATTTTATAAAAAATATCCATCATCTTATCCAAACAATGGAGTTTGTCATCATCCATAATAATAAAATTCCTTTTGAAATAAACTCAGAAAAAATACCCGCCCAAATCAAAGAACTTTCAAAAATTCAAAATATGCTCTCTTCTGAAATAAAAAACTTACAAAATCAGGAGAGTTAAATGAGTTATATTGGAGATTTTATCAAAGAATATGAAGAAATACAAAATAGTCTTTTACCTCATTTTGAATCCAATCTCAAGGGATTTCTCAAAGAAATAAGCTACAATATCACGCATGAAAAATTTGCTCCCTCTGAAGAATTAAAAAATTTTCTAAAAAATTTAGCCAAAAAATCCAAAGAACGTTTGAAGTTAGTGATCATAGGGGCAAGAGATAGTGGCAAAGCAACCCTTATCAACATAATTTTAAAAACCCATATACTTCCAAATAACTTGATGTATGACAAAAAAACCTATCTCATCAGTTATGGATACACAAGATCAATCATTGCATATTATAAAAACAAAACTGCTATAGGGCTAAATACCCTTTCTCTACACTCCCTAACTCAAGAAGAGCTTGATAAAATAGATTATTTTGAAATCAAATTTCCTATCCCTTTGCTTAAAGAATTTGATATCTACAAATGCCCGGATATCGATCTGGACGATGAAGAAAATATAAAAATTCTTACAGAAAAAATCACTCAAAGCGATATATTGATATGGCTAAATCGCGTAGATGACTTAGCTAATACAGAAGAATTTAATGTTTTTAAGCCTTATATAATCCAAAAAACATCAACATCTTTGTGTGTCCTTACTCATATTGATATACTTGAAAAATCAGAGGATATTATCCCTACATTCAACTTTGCCAAAGAGCATTTTGCCCGGACTTTTAGTGAAATTTTTCCCTTATCTACTATGATAATTTACAAAGAACTGGGGATTGATGAACAATTTTTTATTCAAAAAGAACTTCAAAAACTTTATTACCACTATTCAGATATTCAATCCCAAGATTTCAATCAACATGAAGCATCTTTGATAAAAGCCTTTGAAGATGGTATTAAAAATATTGAATTATTTTACAAAAATCCTCTTATCATACCCAAAGATCTTCAAAACCAAAAAGTCAATCTCAATGTTATACTGGATCATTTAAACTTAATTCTTATTCCAAAAGCCAAAAAATTGAAAGAAGAATTAATTTATGAAGAAATATTAACATTATTAACAAAAATTAATAAAAATTATACAGCTATAATAAGTATTTATTCAAAATTTTCTATATTTTTTCAATCTATTGCAGGATCGCTTTTGGAAACAATCAAATCCACCAAAGACAAAACTTTTGAAGAGCTTGAGTTATTTTTCAAAAACTTACATTCTGATCGCAATAATATCATTAAAAATATCCTGGAAAATATACACCCACAAAAAATAAAAATTTCTCTTCAAAATCCAAATTTTCTACAAATGCTAAAGGGCAAAAAAGAGTTTTATACAACCTATCAAATAGATTCTCAAACAATCCTTCAGGAGCTTCTGAATCCAAAATCAAGATCTTATAGAACCTATAAAGCACTTCATTATAAATTTACAAAACTTATCTCAAATATCCATACAACTCTGGAAAAATCCATTACTGATTTTAGCGCCGGATTGAAAAAATGGCAAGCCCAATATGAGCTTATCAAGAAAAAAGAGAGTATTTTAAGTGATTTTAATTATAATAATTTGCGCATCTTTGCTTCTAAAATTTATGAAAATTTTGGGATTGATTATATTGAGTCCATTTTGGAAGCCAACAAAGAAATTCAAATTTCATTTTCTAAGCTTCATGCCCACCTGGAATCAACTCGTGAGCTTTCTATCAAATATACTTTATCTATTCTTATTCAAAAGTTTTATGAAGATTCTCATCAAGCAAGTCTTCATTATACCCCAAAGGCTTCCTTACCCACGCAAGAAGAACTCAATAAACTTATAAATGAGAGTTTTTCTATCGATCATTGCTCTGATATTGTTTTAAAAAATGAAGGCTCATTGAATGAAATTTTTGAAGAATTAGAAAAAAATATTACTATTCTCAATCAAGAAAAAACAATTTCAATAGAAAAAAAGATAGATGATTTACAATCACTTCAAAAAATAATTAATAATATTTATAATGTAGTTATTTCAAAGAAAAATATAATATAATATATCCTAAAAATATTATTTTTGTAATTTTTATCTATTTTTTAATAGATGATTATCTTATAATCAATGAGAAAATAGGATAGCTAATGAAAGAATTTTACTCCTCTATAGAAAAAATTTTATTTGCATCTACAATTGCCCAAAAAATCAATTTTTTTGAGGAATTTTATCCTTGCTTTTTAAACAATGAAGTCTTGTTTTACCACCAATACCCGCTCAAAATACAAACACAACCTTCTTATATTGATTTTTGCAAAATTGTTCATCCCACCAAAATTTCACGCCCCAAAACACTCCACTCTCCACAAGGGATTGCTAAGATTATCCATTCTATTGCCCATATTGAATATAGCGCCATTGATTTGGCATTAGATGCTGCCTATAGGTTTCAAAATTTACCTTTGGAATATTATCAAGATTGGCTTGAAGTCGCATTTGAAGAAATTAAGCATTTCAAATTACTTCAAAAAATTTTAGAAGATCTGGGGTTTTGCTATGGAGATTTTGATGTTCATGATAACTTATACCAAGCTATGATTATTACCGGATCTTCATTGATAGAAAGAATGGGACTTGTTCATCGTGGGCTTGAAGCTATGGGCTTAGATGCCAATCCTTTTGTCATTGCCAAAATACAAACCACCTCTCATCCAATAAAATCTAAAATTATCCAAGTGCTCCAAATTATCCTCAATGATGAGATTTCGCATGTCCATAAAGGCAATAAATGGTGGCAATATACCAATCCCTCTAAAAATTCCTTCAAGGTATTATTAAATAAATTTGCTTCTTTTAATGCCCTTGGAAAAATACTCAATTTTCAAGCACGTCTCAAAGCCGGATTTACTCAAGAAGAATTAGAAGAGTTAAAATATTTTTCACAACAGCAAAAGTAAATATTTTTTGTAGTTATAATACTTTTTTAATCTCAAATAAAATCATTTTATTTGAGATTTTTTAACTATTAATTAAATTTATATTTTAAAAAATAATGATAAAATTATTTTTATGATAATAAAATAAATTATTCTATCTGTATTAAAATATCATCTAACCCAACCTGAAAGCCCTCTTTTACATAAATAGCTTTTATCTTTCCGTCATTGGGAGCAAGAATTTCATTTTCCATTTTCATCGCTTCTAATATGCCAAGAATATCTCCCTTTTTGACCCAATCCCCCACCCCAACATAAAGCTTGCTTAATATTCCCGGCATTGGAGATTTGATCCCATTTTCAAATGTTTTTGATAGCCCGGAATTGCATATTTGGGGTTCTGCTTTGTCTTGATCTAATGGAATATTTTTGATTTTGTCTCCAATTTTTAATTGCATGTTTTTTTGATCATTGATTTCATGGAGGGTAAAAACAACGTGATAATTTTTTCCATTAACTTCTACATCAAATACATCAGGGGCTTTCTCTTTTTGATAGTTTGTTTCTTCAAAATTTTGGGATTGAGGTTGGAGTTTGAGAGCATTTCTTTCTTCCAGGAATATTTTGGCAACTCCTCCAAACATGGCATATGAAATCACATCTGTAGGTGTATTTGCAAAATCTTTTGACTCTATTTTGGCATTTTGGAGTTCATCAAGGAGTAAATCTGCAGGACGACCTGTAAAAATTTGTTCTCCTTGTTTGAGAATTTTTTCTTTCAATTCTTCAGAAATAACCCCGGGAGTCTTGCCATAAAGACCCCTAATAAGGTTTTTGGATTCTTTGGTGAGAGTCCGGTATCTTTTGCCTTGGAGTATATTCAAAACTGCTTGTGTCCCGACAATTTGACTGGTTGGCGTTACTAAAGGAGGGTAACCAAAATCTTTTCTTACATCAGGTATTTCTGCCAAAACCCCATCCATTTTGTCTAAAGCATTTTGTTCTTTAAGCTGATTGGCAAGATTAGAAATCATCCCTCCGGGTATTTGATTGACCAATACACGTGTATCAATCTGACTATAAACAGATTCAAATTTCTTATATTTATGTCTGTTTTTTCTCAAAATTTCACTTGCTAACTCCATTTTGGTCAAATCAAGCTTGCTATCATATTGTGTTCCCTCAAGCGCAGCTACCATCGATTGCGTGCAAGGATGACTTGTTCCCTCAGCCAATGCTGCATTGGATAAATCCAGAATATCTACTCCTGCTTCAAGCGCTTTCAAATGAGAGCCAAAAGCAAACCCGGCGGTTGAATGGGCATGGAAACTCAGCATAACTCCTACTTCTTCTTTCAAGGCTTTTACCAATTCAAAAGCCTTAAATGGAGTAATTAAACCTGCCATATCTTTAATTGCCAAACAATCACATCCCATCCGGAGAAGTTCTTTAGCATATTGGACAAAAGATGAAATAGTATGGACGGGAGAAACACTATAGCAAATAGCCCCTTGGACATGCTTACCCTGTTTTTTTACTGCTTCTATAGAAGTTTTTAAATTTCTCCCATCATTGAGGGCATCAAAAACTCTAAAAATATCTACCCCGGCTTTTGCGCTAAGGGCAATAAATTCTCTAACCACGTCATCTGAATAGTGTCGATAACCAACTAAATTTTGACCTCTCAAAAGCATCTGTAATGGAGTAGTTTTGAAAATCTCTTTAAGCAATGCCAATCTCTCAAAAGGATCTTCTTTTAGATATCGCAAACAAGTGTCATAAGTAGCCCCTCCCCATACTTCTACACTATAAAATCCAATTTCCTCAAATATTTTTGCCGCATCTAATAAATCCTGTGTACGCATTCGTGTTGCTAACAATGATTGATGTCCATCACGCAAACTATTTTCTGTGATTTTTATCATTGTTTTATCTCCCTTTGAAGGTATTTATTTAGCTTATAATTTATTCATAAGGATTTATCATACAATAATAATTTTTAATCTATCTCATAAGTCAAAATCATGATATTTTTATCATATTTTTTATCTATTAATTCCAATCCTTTGATCTCAAGCCTTTCTAGTTCCTTATCCTGAGCTTGACTCAATTCTCTCAAATAAATACCGCGATAATATTTGGCATAATGACTGATTTTTTTGCCTTTATGTAAAAACTCTATGCGTGTATGTTTATTTTTTATTTGATAAGCTTTTATATAAATTTCTGCCCTTAAATCAAGTATTTCTTCATTTTTTAAATAATTATTAAAATCATCAGCAAGTTTTTTATAAAGTTTATACAATCCAAAATCTTCATATTTAAAATTTTGATTGTATTTATAAAATGGTAAAAAATCACTTGAACGCACAATCCCAAATAAGTTACTGCAAATCATCACATTTTCTAAAATATAATGCTGTGCCTGCAATGGAAGCCTATCAAAATCTAAAGCTTTATAAGCTACTCCTTGATATAATTTAATTGCTTGAATTTTGCTTGATTTTGCAATATTTGAACACAAAGATATTTCATCTAATACGGATTTTGAACTAAGATTTTTTATTCCAAAAAGCTTGCACACAAGGGTATCTTCTTTTTTAAAAATATCTATGTATCGAGCTATATTTTCTGATAAAATACTATAATTACCTATTAATTGATTTAAAAAACTAAAATCATCTTTTTCTGAAATAATTTGGGTAAATTTTTTTCCTTCACTTGGACTAAATAATATCTTCAATTTATGCTCCTTTTGGTATTATTATACTTATTTTTACAGGAGAATTAATGAATAAAATAGCCCCACTTATCCACACAATAAATGCTCTTTATCTTTGGTTAGTTGGTTTAAGCATTGGCGCAATGATTGCTTGTGGAGCTTTTGTTGCCCCAATGATTTTCAATGCTTATTCTTTTTTGCCTGATTTGGGTATCACTCAATATGATTCAGGAATCCTAATGACACAGATTTTTGTCAAACTGAACTATTTGCTCAATTTTACGGCTATTATTATCATCATTTATGAACTTTTATCTTTTAAGGCTTCTTTTAAGCCATCAATCATTTTATTGGGAATAAATACTTTGAGTATTTTGCTTATTTTTATTTTTACTCTCTATTATACTCCTCATATTATCGAAGCACAAAGTATGGGGGCTGCCTATACAGCAACGCCTGAATTTGAGAGTATGCACACTCAAAGTGAATTTATATTTAAAATCCTACTTACCACCTTGAGTATTTCATTTTTTTGGAGAATTATTCTTTTATCAGCCAAGCCTATTCATCAAATTGCCAAATCCACAACCAAGACGTCTCGTAAAAAAACTTCTTGAAAAATTAACATATAAGAAAAATTTTCTTATATGTTAATTTAATATATCAACTGATTCAATAACTTTTAATCTATTTAGGATCAATAACTTCTATCCGGAGATTTTGAGTTTATTTTTCTAAAAAAGATATAAAAATAATTTTATTTTGAATTAAAGTTGAAAGAAATAAATTAAATTTAAGAGGATTAAGAAATATATCAATATCTGATGGATTTGCTAACTTAACTTTCTTAGGGCATAGGCATATGGGGTTTTTGTTTGGAGATACGACAACCTCTCAAAACCTAATCTATCAGCAAGATCGATTTGGATTATGTTTATATTTTATTCTTTGTGGTTTTTCACAAAATCTATTTTTTATCTTTTTTTGAAATATCCATAACACTATGAGAAATTTCCAAAAATCGACAAACTATACAAGATGGTTATATGGTTTTTTAAAAATTCATATATTTAAAAGATAAAAGCTGCCAACAACCAAAAATTATTAGTGTTGGCAACCAGACACAAAGCCTTAAAGGGATTTAATGGCAGTTTGGACAACCTTTGCAAATGCAGCAGGTTCATTCATCGCCATATCGGCAAGAATTTTTCTGTCCAAATCAATATTTGATAATTTTAAAGCATGCATAAATTTCGAATAACTAATATTGTTGATTCTACATGCAGCATTAATTCTGATAATCCACAAACTTCTAAAATCTCGTTTTTTTTGTTTTCTATCACGGAAGGCATAATACATGCTTCTTTCAAGCTGCTCTTTTGCTTTTCGAAAATGCTTTCTCCTGCCGCTATAAAAACCTCTGGCAAGTTTTAGTATCTTTTTGTGTCTTCTTCTTCTAACAACACCTGTTTTTACTCTCATTTTTTCTCCTTAACCTAATTTTATAGGTGTAGTCTTTTATGACTAAACTTTCCCTCTTAACCATAGAGGAGAGCCGCTTATCTTTATTGTGTATTTTATGCTTTGCAAAGCATATTTTTTACAGAATCAATATTTGCACTATGAACATAGTGAGGTGCATTCAGATTTGCTTTGCGTTGAGGGCTTTTTTTGGTCAAAATATGACTTTTAAAAGCGCTTCCACGTTTAATAAGATTCTTTTTTATCTTAAAACGCTTAGCTGCACCACGATTTGTTTTCATTTTTGGCATTGTTTTCTCCTTTCATAAGATGAAGTAAATTATTTATTTTTTTTAGGTACAAAAAGCCAAGAGACATATCTTCCCTCAGTTTTTGGCTCTTTTTCAGGCGCAGAAATATCTTCCATCATTTCACACACGCGTTCCAAAATACCTAAACCTGCCTTAGGATCACTATTTTCACGTCCTTTAAGGACTACTTTGAATTTCACATGTTTCCCTGCTTCAATAAATTCTCTAGCATGTTTGACTTTATAATTAATATCATTTTGAGCAATTTGGGTTGATAATTTAATTTCTTTTATATCAATTTGTTTTTGTTTTTTCTTAGCTTCTTTAAGCTTCTTTTCTGCTTGATAACGATATTTTCCATAATCCATTACTTTACATACAGGCGGGGTTGCATTTGGAGAAATCAATACCAAATCTAATCCCCTGGAATTAGCAATTTTTTGTGCTTCAGAAGAGGAAATAACACCAAAAACCTCTCCATCATCTCCTATACACCTCACTTCTGCAAAATCAATTTCTTCATTCAATAACATTTCTTCTTTACTCAAAAGCTAACCTCTTTCATTTTAGTTTCTACCATATCCAAAAACTCTTTCTGATTCATTTCATATTGAGTTTTCAATCTTCTATCGCGAATAGACAAAGTCTTTGTATGAACTTCTTTCTCACCTATAACGGCAATCATAGGCACACGCTGTTTTTCGGCATTGCGAACTTTTTTGCTTAAAGTTTCGTTCTTATCCATAATTTCAGCATATGCCCCCATACTCAAAAGCTCTTTTTTAATCTCTAAAGCATAAGCAAGTTGATCTTCAGAAATTGGAATAAGCACAACTTGCGTAGGAGCGACAAAAAAAGGAAATTCACCCCCAAAATGTTCTGTCAAAATCGCTACAAAACGTTCAAAAGATCCCAAAATTGCACGATGTATCATCACAGGCTGTTGGTAGGTATTATTCTCATCTGTATATTCAAGTCGAAATCTTTGAGGTAAATTCATATCAATTTGTACCGTTCCACACTGCCATTTCCTACCTATAGCATCTGTAATCTTAATATCAATTTTAGGTCCATAAAATGCTCCTCCTCCCTCATCAATACGATAAGAAATCTGATTGCTTTTGAGGGCATCTTGAAGCGCTTGTGTAGCTATTTCCCATACTTTATCATCTCCAATTGATTTTGCAGGTCTTGTTGAAAGCTCCATTTCATAACAAAAACCAAATGCGCCCATAATTTTACGAGTAAAATCAATAATATAGCTAACTTCATCTTTTATTTGGGAAGGACGACAAAAAATATGTGCGTCATCTTGCGTGAATTCTCTCACCCTCAAAAGCCCATGCAATACACCACTTTTCTCATGACGATGCACCACTCCATATTCATAAAATCGCAAAGGCAAATCACGATAACTTCTTGAGGCGCTTTGATAGACCTTGATATGTCCTACACAATTCATTGGTTTAATACCATATTCTACTTCATCAATAGTTGTAAAATACATATTTTCCTTATAATTATCATAATGCCCACTTATCTTCCAAACGCTACTTTTGAGAATTTCAGGACCTCTTACGGGTTCATATTCTCTTATAATCAATGCTTTTGTCAGAAGTTCTTCAATTCTTCTGCGAAGTCGCGCGCCTTTGGGCAACCAAATAGGAAGTCCTGCTCCAATTTCTTCATCAAAGCCAAAAAGCCCCATTTCAAGACCCAGCTTCCTATGATCACGCTTTTTAGCTTCTTCAAGTTGTTGGATATAGGCATTGAGACTTTCTTTATCTGCAAATGCGATTCCATAAATACGTGTAAGCATTTCAGCATTTTCATCGCCCCCCAGATAAGCCCCGGCAAGCTTAGTAAGTCTGAAGCTGTGAAGAAACTTCGTATTAGGCAAATGAGGACCACGACAAAGATCCTCAAAATCTCCTTGTTGATACACCCCAAATTCATCGCCTGTAATCCTACTCATAACAGCTTGCTTGAGTTCATCATTTGCAAATTTTTCCATTGCTTGTTTGCGAGTCATTGTCATTTTGAGAATTGGCAAACCTTTTTTAGCAATCTCTTTCATTCTCTTTTCAATGATACTTAAATCCTCTTCTCCAATCTTCGTACTTGTTTTAAAATCATAATAAAATCCCTCTTCCACTACAGGACCTACAAAAAACTTCGCATCTGCATAAATCTCTTTAATAGCTTGAGCCATTAGATGTGCGCATGAATGCCTAATAATGCTAAGAGACTCACTTGAATTATCAAAATAGATTTTATCCCCATTTATACCCTCTTTGTGCGCGGTTTGAGTATCAAAAATTTCATTATTATGTTTGATGCCAATAATTTCTGACATATAAAAACTACCTTTATTCTTACAAAATTTTGGGATTTTGAGCATTCTGTTATTTAAGCTAAAAACCTTTATTATAACACATATTGAATATAATCTCTATTAATTTCTTACTAATTATTTTCAATAATCATTTTATCTCATTTGCTTGTCTTGGTTTTTTCAAAAATGGAGATTATATTTAGCAATTTTATGTTTCAAAATATCTAATTTCATACCAAGCACTTCTGCACTCCTTTCCAGATCTCCCCTGCAATCGCTGCAAACTTCCCTAATAAGCTCACTTTCAAGATCGGCAATTTTAGAAGTATTCTCTTTAGAATTCCTGCTTTCTAAAAATAAGTCTTTTTCTTCAATAAATTTTCCTTCGCTGAGTATTGTTGCACGTTCAACTACAGAAAGCAATTCTCTAATATTCCCATACCATTCATAAGAAAGCATTTTATTTTTTGCATCCTCTGAAAAAACCTTAGGAGCAAAACCATATTGTTTTAACACACTTTCGAGTTTCCATTGTGCAAGCGGAAGAATTTCCTCTTTTCTTTCTTGGAGTGGGGGAATATAAATAGGGACTGTTTGAAGTCTAAAAAACAAATCCTCTCTAAACTCACCATTTTGAACTTTTTTTTGTATATGGGCATTGGTTGCAGAAATAAATCTTACATCAATTTTGATGCTTTTAGCACCTCCTAAGCGTGTAATTTCTTTTTCTTGAATAGCACGCAACAATTTACTCTGCAATCCTAAAGGCATTTCACCAATTTCATCTAAAAACACACTCCCCCCATTGGCTACTTCAAAAAGTCCGGCTTTGGAAGTGGTTGCATCCGTAAAAGCACCTTTTTCATACCCAAAAAGCTCAGATTCTAATAAATGATCCGGAATAGCTGCCATATTAATAGCAATAAAAGGAGCAAGATGGCGTGGAGAATTTTGATGAATAAAATTTGCAAAAACTTCCTTCCCTACTCCACTCTGCCCAAGCAAAAGCACGCTTGCATCTGTAAGAGCAACTTTTTGAGCTATCTTTTGAACTTCATGCAATGCTGCTGATGTGGCAATAAAGTGATGTTTTTGCTTCAAAGCCTTTTTTTGAGGAGATTTTAGATTGGTTTCTTGATGGGTTTTTTGAAATTCTATAAATTTTTTTGTTCGATAAATAGCTTCAAGCAAAAGTTCAGGTTTAAAAGGTTTTTGGAAAAAATCTTTTACCCCCAATCGAATAGAATCAATAGCCTTATTCAATGTAGCATTGCCGGTAATTACAATCGCCTCATAGCGTCCATCAAGCACTTTTAGAAACTCCAATCCATCCATTTGAGGCATATTAATATCTGTAATGATTAACTCAAAACTATCATCCAGACTTTTTAGGGCATCTTTTGGATTTTTAAAACTAACAATTTCCAGATCTTGATTATCGTTAAAAAACAATTCTAAACTTTTACGCATATTAATATCATCTTCAACAATAGCAATCTTCATTTTTTCTCCTTCCAGACTTCCAGTATCAAAAAACTATTATCAAGATAAGCTTCAACAGCTCTAGCAGGAAGAGTAAGCATGCTTTTACTCATCATTTGTGAATCACTCATCAAACCATCATCACGAATTTTTACCCCACTCTTATAGAGACACTCTAACACCGCATCTTTTTTAGCTCTTAAAATAATTTCCGGGGCTTCATCCATACTATCATCGCCTATAAAATCTCCAATATAAGTATCAATCCTACACTGATAATCAAATACATACCTACCGCTTTTGACTCGACTTTTTATAGGTTTTGAAATGCTATAGCGTTCCCCTTGCGCGATGCCATTTTTAACATATAATTGATAAGAAATTAAAAATTCTTTCTTTTTGGGTATGGAAACTATATCAGGCATCAAAGGATCCGGGAGTGGCAATTGCTCAGGAATCACTTGAGGTAAAATACCTGCCAAAGGTTTTAAAAAGAAACTTTGATGAGTTTGATGAGAAGGTAAAAAAGGAGGATTAAAGGGCTCTGTTCCCTCCGGCATATTATTTATAAGAGGCAAATCAAGAAAAGCATTTGGCAAAAGTTGGGGAGGATTGCTTTTCCAAGTCTGCATATCATAAGCTTCTCCCACTAAAATTATCCCCACTATTAAACCAACCAGATTTTTTATCACTAGATTTCTAAACCACCCTCATCATGATCTTCTTCCTCTATGTCTTCCTTAGGACAACGACTTACATAAGCAACCTTTTCGCCTGCGACATTGATGATTTTCACCCCACTTGTATTTCTACCTGCTTCGCGAATAGCCTCTATAGCCACGCGTATCATTTTACCACTTGTTGTAAGCACCATCAAATCCATATCTTCATCATTTACATTTACTACGCTTACAAGCTTGCCGGTTTTTGTTGTAAGCTTCATAGCAATCACACCCTTACCTCCACGACTTTGCAAACGATAGGCTCCTGCTAATGTTTGTTTGCCAATTCCTTGTTCGCTTACAGTAAGAAGTTTATCTGTATCTGCGCTAATAGTAGTTGCTGCGATTACATAATCTTCATTTGCTTTGAATCGTATCCCTGTAACCCCTCGACTTACCCTCCCGATCTCACGAATATCATCAATACCAAATCGTATGCACATTCCTTGATATGTAGCAATGAAAAGTTCTTTGACTTCTGTATCAATGATTTTTGCGCTTACAAGCTCATCTCCTTGATCCAAATTGATTGCGCGCACACCTACACTTCGAATATTGCTGTATTCGCTGAGATTGCTTCGCTTGACAATGCCGTTTTTTGTAAAAAATACCAAAGATTTATCTTCATTAAAATCTGTTGTTGTAATAGTTGCCATAATTTTTTCATCCGATTGGAGATTAATGAGATTAACTACTGCTTTACCAATGGCAGTTCTCCCTGCTTCCGGAATTTTATAAACCTTAAGCCAATAAAGCTGTCCTTTATTGGTTACAAACATAATAGTATCATGCGTATTGGCTACAAAAAAGGATTCGATAAAATCATCATCATGTGTATTGCCTGATATTTTTCCCTTACCGCCACGATTTTGTTTCTCATAAGTTTTTAGCTGTACACGTTTAACATACCCTCGATGACTCATTGTAACCACAACAGGTTCATTAGGAATCAAATCTTCAATATCAATGGCATCATAATCTTCTTCAATTTGCGTTTTTCTAGGAGAGCTAAACTTTTCTTTAATCTCAAGAAGTTCATTTTTGATGATATTTTTAAGCTCTTCTTCGCTTTTCAAAATTGCATTGAGTCTCTCAATTAACGCTAATAAATCAGCATATTCTTGTTCTATTTTATCGCGTTCTAACCCTGTTAGTCTCTGAAGTCTCATTTCCAAAATTGCCTTGCTTTGGAGCTCGCTTAAACCAAATTTTTCTATCAATCCATTCTTGGCTTCCTCACCATCTTTGCTGGATCTAATAAGCTTAATGACTTCTTCAATATGATCTAGGGCAATTTTGAGTCCTTCTAAAATATGCGCCCTTGCTTTAGCTTTTTCAAGTTCAAAAATCGTTCTGCGAATAACAACAGTTTTGCGATGAGATATAAACAAATTAAGCAACTCGGAAAGATTGAATATTTTGGGTTCTTTATTGTTAATAGCCAAAAGTATGATTCCAAAAGTAGATTCCATCGTTGTAGATTTGTAAAGATGGTTTAATACAATTTCACTCATTGCCTCTTTTTTTAACTCTATAACCACACGTATCCCTTCACGATCAGACTCATCTCTAACCTCTGAAATACCTTCAATAACTTTTTCTTTGACAAGATCGCTAATTTGCTCCACAAGCTTTGCTTTATTTGTCTGATAGGGAAGCTCATCAATAACAATCACATCTTTGGTCTTTGTTTTTTCTATATGCACTTTTGCTCGCACTCTAATCCTACCTCGACCTGTGCGGTAAGCATCTACAATTCCTTGCTTACCATAAATAATCCCTGCTGTAGGAAAATCAGGACCCTGAACAAACCCCATAAGCTCCTCTAATGGGGCATTTGGAGTATCGATCACACAAATTAATGCATCGATAATCTCATCTATTCGGTGGGGAGGGATAGAAGTGGCCATGCCTACTGCAATACCACTAGAACCATTTACTAAAAGATTGGGAATCCTACTGGGCAAAACATCGGGTTCTTTAAGAGTATCATCATAATTAGGGACAAAATCAACAGTATCTTTATCAATATCTTTGAGAATTTCTTCGCTTGCTTGGGTCATTCTTGCTTCAGTGTACCGCATTGCTGCAGCGTTATCTCCATCAATAGAACCAAAATTTCCCTGCCCATCAACAAGCTCAAGTCTCATTGAAAAATCTTGTGCCATTCTAACAAGCGCATCATATACTGCAGTATCTCCATGAGGATGATATTTACCAATTACATCCCCTACAATTCTTGCACTTTTTTTATAAGCCACTCTTGAAGTCAAACCCAATTCACTCATCGCATACAAAATTCTTCGATGAACAGGTTTTAAGCCATCTTTGGCATCAGGAAGTGCGCGTCCAATAATTACACTCATTGAATAATCAAGATAACTCTCCTTGATAGAATCATCAATTTTTACATCTACTACGCTTGTATTGTCCAATAAATTATCCATCATTACTCCAATATTTCTAATTACTTCTTTATTATTTTAACTTATTTTTGCTTAAAGGTGCTTTCAGCGCTTTGTTATCTAAAATTTAAGAAATATAATGACACCATATAAAGCTTCCCCACACCCCTATCCAGAAAATGAGTGCTACAAATTGAATTGCGCTCCCTATATCTTTGGCTTTTTTTGCCAAAGGATGAGATTGGAGACTAACAAAATCAATTGTATTTTCAATAGCGGTATTGATAAGTTCTGCAATAATTGAAATTACGCAGGGCAAAATCAAAAGTATATATTCCGCCCATGAGTTACCCATAAAAAATGCAAGCAAAATACACGCCAAAGCTAATACAAAAATCTGCCTAAAAGCTGCCTCATCTTTCCATGCTGCCAGGAGACCATCCTTGGAATAAAAAAAGGCATTCCAAACCCTTTTTAATCCTTTTTTGCCTTTTTTGTTATTTCTATTTGGCTGCATTGGGAATTGTTTGGGCTAACAAGTCATAATAATTAAAAATCTTAGCAAAAATTCTTTGCTGTGTCCCGACTTGATTGATATTTAAAATAAGATTTGGATGAATACGAAAATACACTGCCGGAGATTGCTTGGGCATTAAAGAAATTCTCACCCCTGAAGCCTCATTGATAGCCATGGATTCTAATCCATTGAGGGAATTTAACAAAGTGTCTTGATAGGGGCCTCCAAGCATACCGGTCATCGCCAAACCAAATCCTACCAATCCCTTTAGATTCTCAATACTTTGTTTATAAATATTATCATCAAAAGGAGTTTTTGGATTATCCTTTTGATAGGCTGCTTGCAACAAAGGATACAAAACATTCTTAAGATTGTCTGATGTTCCATTCATTAAGGCAAAAGACATTTTATCTATAGCGAAACTAAAATTATCAATATCTTCGCTAATTTTTTTCAAAGATCCTAACTTAGAATAAAAATAAATCATTGAATTTAAAATTGTTTTATTGCTAAATTTCTCACTTTTACTCCTGCCTTCAAGGTTATAGCCATATTGCATGCCTTTTGCCTGAATAATGCATTGGTTTTGACTACTAATTTCGCCTTCTTTTTTATCAATAATTTGATTTTTTTCACTACATTCAAAAGCAATGGGTTTAAACGCTTCATAGAGATCAAATATTTCAGTATTTTGTTCTTTGATTATTTCTTTATCAAGACCTTCAAGAGAGATTTTAGGAGATTTGATAGAAACTTGAATTGAGCTTGTCCCTATATCATCAATTTTCAAAGTCAGATCATTGAGTTTAAAAATCTCTTGATGATTCCCATCAAGAAATGCTATATGTTTGCTCACACATTGATAAGCACTCATGCCTGTACACACAAAAGGATCATAAGTAACCCACAAAGGTATATTTTCCGGAGCATAAGCTTGCACAAGACTTTCAAGCTGATCATTAAGCGTATTTTGTAATTCTACCCTGATTTTAGAACTTAATTTATACCCAATACCCAATAATGCAACAATTACCAAAGCTCCCAAAATCAATAAGCTTATCATAAATTTTTTACTAAACATAATAAAATATCCTTATAAAATTTCCAAGATTATAGCAGAATGAGAAATAAACCTCCCTTTAGAGAATCAAAAATCTTTCTAAAATCTAGCGTAGTATTTATATTTGTTGCAATATTTGCACTAATTTCTTTTTTCTCATTTTTCTCCTTGTTTGATAAACATTTTCTACTTTTCCCCAACTTCAAAATATAATTTCCCCTCTGAGTCCTGGCGGCTAAGACTTGGACTCCTGAGACATAAACTTTCTTTACCTCTGATAACATCCGGCAAGGAGTAGCCTTGTGCATTGATTTGTTCTGGCAGATCCTTAAATTGGACTTATTACCATTTTTACTATTCTTGTTTATCCCTTCACCCTCACATGTTTATTAGTAATGCATTATTTGATTAAATTTATTCTTTTTTTTTGCCTTATTTTTATATTCTTTTTGCTGACCAATGGGAAAATACTGTTATGTTGAGTTTTGAGTATGTCCATTCGCTAATTTTCTTCATTCTCATTTTCACTGTGCGTTGGTTCCCCAATAGTGTTTATTTGATCTTTTATGCATGCTCTCTTTCTTAAATCTTGTTTTCATGCCTTCAAAATCTCAGAGTAACTAATGGGATAAAGTTAAGTTTTTTAAATAAATTATGTTCATCAAATTTTCCTTATTTTGCTTTAAAATGAGTGTTTTATATTTTGATATAACATGCTTGTTCTTGCTTTTAGTTGCCACATGATAACATTAAATGGCAACCATTGTGATATAGGTAGTTTTGAAAAGTAATTTTTCTTATATTTTTCATTGTCTCTCCCGGTTGTAATTGACACAGATTTGTCTCATTTCTTTAAAAGTATTTTTCAGATTAAAAATTCGTAAATTAATGATTTTGGAAACTGAGAATACAAAAAATAAAAATCAACGATCATGTGATGCTTATATACATTCACGTTAATTGTAGTAAATTTGAGTTTATAAGCAGTTTTTAAATTCTTCTATGCTAAAATCCTACCTTGATAACCCATGAAGACTTTAGTGTTTTAGGCAGTTTTTAAATTCTTCTATGCTAAAATTTAATCAAATTCAAATCCATCGCTTTAAAGTTTTAGGCAGTTTTTAAATTCTTCTATGCTAAAATAGAAATTTTAAAAAGTTTCAAGAATATCCCGTTTTAGGCAGTTTTTAAATTCTTCTATGCTAAAATTAAATATGTCTTTCTGTTAATCCTAAAAGCGTTTTAGGCAGTTTTTAAATTCTTCTATGCTAAAATAAAACGTGATATGATTTCATCATGTTTTAAGTTTTAGGCAGTTTTTAAATTCTTCTATGCTAAAATCAAACATGCAATGAAAGAAAATGAAATCGAGTTTTAGGCAGTTTTTAAATTCTTCTATGCTAAAATAATATCACGTGATTGATATGCTGTAAATTCGTTTTAGGCAGTTTTTAAATTCTTCTATGCTAAAATAGGATGTTGCTGTTTAAAGCTTATCGGGGGGTTTTAGGCAGTTTTTAAATTCTTCTATGCTAAAATAGACCTTGTTTTTATTCCCTAAATTAAATTTGGGAGAAAAAAGGTCAAAAAGCATAGAAAATATGCTATAATACCAATCTTTAGAAGAAGAATTTAAAAACTGCCTAGAATAAATGGTTATAGGGTTCCATGTGGAGTTACAATCTCCGAAAAACCCTAAAATAATAAATATTTTTCATTATCTTCAAGCCTTTTAAAACAACTTTCAAAAATAAATCAATATTTTTAGCAAATTTTTCTCTAACAAATATCCGGTAAATATCCACATTTAGTCTAATAACCCACAATGCAAAAAATCTTATAAAATCAATTCGAATCTTGGTATTTGAGAAATTTGTATTATCAATAAAATAAAATTTTAATTATATTTAAATAAAATTATTAAATTTATTTTCCAAATTTTACAAACTAATTGGTTGTAAAATCAACAAAATCTAGCAGTTTTATAACTATAATTTATAGGACATCACAGATCATAAGTGTGAAATACAATATGCTTCATAAAATAAACAAAAATTATAAAAAAATGACAAAAACATTACAGAATGAAACTAATAAACTATGGTTGGGAATATCATATACCATCAAATAAAGAAAATATAAAATGCTATAATGGTGTCCTCGACGGGATTTGAACCTGTGACCTTATGATTAGGAATCATACGCTCTATCCTGCTGAGCTACGGGGACAAATGCAATAAAAAACCGCATCTCAAGCCTGAAAAAGCCCAAAATGCGGTAAAAACTTATTTTTTTGCTTTTGCGACGAGATCTTTAAGACCTTTGCCGGGTTTGAATTTTGGAACCATTTTATCAACTGTTTTATAAGTTTTGTTGCTGCCAGGAACCTTTCCTGTTTTACCTTTTTGGAGTGCAGTCTCAAATTTTCCAAAACCAACAAGTTCAACGCTTTGTTTTTTTGAAAGAGCTTTTTCTACTGCGCCAACAAAAGCATTTACTGCAGTTTCAGCTTCCTTCTTGGTTGTATACTCGCCGGCATCTTTTACAAAGTCTACAAACTCTGCCTTATTCATAATAAACCTCCATATTTTAGGATATTTGTGTTTTTATTCAAAACGTGGCTATTCTACATATATTTTTTTTTAAAATCAAGTATTTTAGGGGATTTTTCAAAAATTTTATGTATTTTTCGACTTTTTAAGACATTTTAATATAGAATATCTCAAAAGATTCTAAAAAATAAGGATTTTATAATGGCAATAAAAGTGGCGATCAATGGAACCGGTAGAATTGGACTTTGCACAAGCAGGATCATTGGCACTAGAGAAGATATAGAGCTTGTTGCGCTTAATACCACTACAGACATTGACACCTTACTTCATCTTATCCGTTATGACTCTGTACATCGAGGTTATGATGCCCAAAAAATTGATGAAAATACCCTTCGCATCGGGAATAATAAAAATGTCAAAATCCTCTCTGATAGAGACCCATCTAATCTAGACTTCTCAAAATATGGCGCAACAGGAGTGATTGAATGCACAGGCAAATTCAATTCATTAGAAAAATCTTCCCTTCATCTAAAAAACAATATACAAAAAGTTATTATCTCTGCGCCCGCGGACAATACCCCTACTTTTGTCTATGGAGTTAATCACACTCATTATAAGGGTGAAAAAATTATTTCAAATGCTTCTTGCACCACCAATTGCCTTGCTCCAATTGTTAAGGTTTTGCATGATTGTTTTGGAATCCAAAATGCTTTGATGACTACAATCCATAGCTACACCAACGATCAAAATATTCTAGATGTCAAGCATAAAGATATAAGACGTGCAAGGGCTGCTGCACTCAATCTCATACCCACTACCACAGGAGCAGCCAAAGCCATAGGATTGGTGATACCTGAACTTGAAGGCAAACTCAATGGATTTGCTATTCGTGTCCCTACCCCTGATGTAAGCTTAATAGATTTAAGCATCAATGTTTCTCTCCAAGTAACCAAAGAATCTATCAACGAAGCTTTTCTTATAGCGCAAGAAAATACAATGAAAGGGCTTATTCTTGTAGATAATGATAAATGTGTTTCCAGTGATTTTATTGGTTCACCCTATAGCGCTATTTTCGTACCTGATAAAACACTCGTGCTTGGAGATAAAAGTGCAAAAGTTCTCGCATGGTATGATAATGAAATGGGATATAGTCATAGGCTTGTAGATATGAGTGTGTGGGTTTTGAATCATTAGAGTTAAATAATGTTAAGTTTCAATCAATACTTTGATAAAAATCCTGAACTCAAGCACCTCTCTCATCCAAGTAAAAAGGCACTTGATAGTGTTTTTGATATTATTTCTTTAGAGCGAAAAAACCAAAAAAGCGGTTATTATGAATTACCCTTTGAAGATAAAGCCCTAAAAGACTCTCAAAAATATATTCAAGAAAATGAAAAATTTTTAGAAAATATTAAAAATATTCTTATTATTGGCATTGGAGGAAGTTCTTTAGGATTAAAAGCTATTGATAGCATTCTCTCTCATTTGCCTTCACGCAAGAATATTTCTCTGACTTTTTTAGAACACACTGATCCTATTGAGATACAAAAGTCTCTTTTAAATATCCAAACTTCCGACTCACTTTTTATTATTATTTCCAAATCCGGGACAACAATTGAAACTTCATCTCTAATGAAATATGTAATTAATAAATATCACTTATTAGATACACCACAAAAGAAATCTCACCTTGTCCTCATTACAGATGAAGATTCACCATTACATCTTTTTGCCAAAGAACAAGAAATTTCTGTCCTTACAATTGCCAAAAATATTGGTGGAAGATTTTCCGTGCTTAGTTCTGTGGGGATTTTTCCACTCATGCTATTGGGGTATAATGCAAGTGAATTTTTAAAAGGGGCTGCAGAATTTGAAGAAAGGTTTTTTGAACGCAAAGAAGAACATTTACTTAAAAAAGCTATTTTTTTAGCCAAAAATCGCGATCGATTCCATATTAATATTTTATTTTCATATTCAAGTGCATTCAAAGATTTTAATTTTTGGTATGTGCAGCTATGGGGAGAATCCTTAGGCAAATTAGACATATATGGGAAAAAAGTTGGGCTTACCCCTATTGGTCTTATTGGCAGCATTGATCAGCATTCATTCTTACAGCTTATCACACAAGGTTTGATGGACAAAACAGTAACTTTTATCAGTATCAACCGTGCCAAATATATTGAACCAAAAATCCCCAATCTTAGTTTTAAATATTTAGAATCTACAGATTTTGTTAATAACACATCATTTTCTAAACTTCTCAATCTCCAACAAATTGCCACTATGGAAACAATACAAAATGAAGGCATCCCCACAGATCATATTGAAATTGACGAGCTATGTGAAAAAAGTCTGGGAAAACTTATTATTTATTTTGAACTTCTCACTTCTTGCGTGGGGGGAATTTTCAATATCAACTCTTATGATCAGCCCGGTGTAGAATTTGGGAAAATTCGTTTGCGAGAAATGTTTTAAAATATTATCAAAAGTTTAAATCTGATAAAATTACAACTTAGTTCATTTCGCAAAAGGAGTCCATATGCTACAAGTAGCCAGCATCACCTTAATGCAACAAACAAAAAGTATTCGTGATATTGATATTGAAAACAAAAAAATTCTTATTCGTGTAGATTTTAATGTCCCTATGGATAATGATTTTAATATCTCTGATGACACAAGAATTCGGGAAGCATTGCCTACAATTAATTATTGCATTGACAATAACCCACAATCCATTATTCTTGTAAGCCATCTTGGACGTCCAAAAGGAAAAAGTCCTGAATTTTCACTCAAACATATTTTGAAACGACTAGAGCGTCTTTTGGGCAAAGATATTGCTTTTGCTGATAGTATTGAATCTGCACAAATACTCCAAAGCACTCTCCCCAAAGGCAGTGTCATCTTACTTGAAAATATTCGTTTTTACGAAGGTGAAGAAAAAAATTCTAAAGATTTAAGTCAAAAACTTGCACAACTTTGTGATGTTTATGTAAGTGATGCTTTTGGAACAAGTCATCGTGCCCATGCAAGCACTTATGGAATAGCAGCATTTACCAAAGAAAAAGTTGCCGGACTTTTACTCAAAAAAGAGATCGACTCTTTTGCCAAAGCTTTGGCAAATCCTCTTAAACCTGTCTTACTCATCGTCGGAGGAAGCAAAGTAAGCTCAAAGCTTGAATTACTTTCTAATATTTTAGATGTCATAGACAAAATCATTATTGGTGGAGCAATGAGCAATACTTTTCTCAAAGCAATCGGTTATAATATGCAAAAATCTATGACCGAAGATACCTTGATTCAAGATGCCCTCAAAATTATTGAACTTGCCAAAACAAAAAATGTCAAAATCTACTTGCCTGTAGATGTAGTAAGCACTGATGATATTAAAGAACACAAAAATATCAAAATCACCCCGTCTCAAGATGTACCCGAAGGACATATGGCAGTAGATATGGGACCGGCAAGCACTAAACTTTTTACAGAAGTTATTCATTCTAGCCAAACTATTATTTGGAATGGACCGCTAGGTATTTATGAAATTTCTCAATTTTCCAGAGGGACATTCAATATAGCCCATGCGATTTCAGACACCTATGCTTTCTCCCTCATTGGCGGAGGAGATACTGCTGATGCTATTGATAAGGCCGGAGAAAGAGACAATATGAGTTTCATTTCTACAGGCGGGGGAGCATCTCTGGAACTTCTAGAGGGTAAAATCCTTCCTGCATTTGAAGTTTTGGATAAAAAATAACAATAAAGGAGTACTCATTGGACATACTGCGTCGTTAGGGCTATGGATTTTCAGAGTTTGCCTTCAATACAGATTCTACAAATCCATAGTCTCAAAGTTTTTATTTTCACAAAGGTTGCGATATGATGAATGTATTTATGAAAAAAAAACATCTTGTAACTAGGGAAAGTTTCCAAAGCACCGAGAATATTAATCTGGATGAAGGGATAATTCTTTGGATTGATCTTCTCCACCCTAGCAATTCTGAAGTCTCTTATATAGCCAAAACCTATATGCTTGATATTCCCACCAAAGAAGAACGTGAGGAAATCGAACAAAGTGCAAGGTATTGGGAAGATAGCGCAAGCATTACAATCAACACTTATTTTTTGATGCGAAACTCACAGCTTGAACTTCACAATCAAACAGTTACCTTTATCCTCTACAAAGGTATTCTTTTTACTATTCGTTATAATGAATTTAGAATTTTTGATGAAATCCAACAACGTGTTTTAGCAAGCCCAAAAAACTTTGGAGATGGATTTGATCTGATCAGTAAGATTTTTGAAGTACGTGTAGAAAAAGATGCTGACATGCTCGAAAGCGCAGGAAAAGAGACTAGCCAACTTAGGAGAAATGTAGTTTTTAACGAAAATAATCTTGATCATGATGCTATTTTAGCTAATCTTTCTTCCCTTCAAGAACTCAATATGGCATTGCGCGATTCACTTTTTGACAAACGCCGTGCCATTACTGCATTGCTCAAAAGCGACAAAGTAGATATGGATGTGAAAAAGAACCTTACCATTGCCCTTAAAGATATCAATTCGCTTGTAGAATTTACCACAGTTAATATGAATGTTCTTGACAATATTCAAAGCCTATTTACCAGCCAAATTAATGTCGAACAAAATAAAATTATTAAAGTTTTTACAGTAGCTACTATGGCAATGATGCCTCCTACTCTGATTGGCACAATTTATGGAATGAATTTTAAACATATGCCTGAACTTACTTGGGAATTTGGTTATCCTTTTGCAATCATCATCATGATTATTTCAACAATTCTTCCGGTAATTTACTTCAAGAAAAAAGGTTGGCTATAAATGTTTGAATGGTTGTATAACCCTAATGCCTGGGCTGCATTAACAACCCTTACGTTACTTGAAATTGTGCTTGGGATTGATAATATTATTTTTATTGCCATTCTTGTTGGCAAACTCCCCCATCACCAAAGAGACAAGGCAAGAATCTTAGGATTAGGGTTAGCAATGTTTACGCGTATTGCCTTGCTTGCATCGCTTTTTTGGATTATGAAACTTACCCAACCTCTTGTAAATATTTTAGGAAATGAAATTTCAGGACGAGATATTATTCTTATCTTAGGAGGGCTCTTTCTTATTTATAAAAGCACTCATGAAATTCACTCTCAAATCAACCATACCACCCAAGAAGAATTTAGTCCAAAAAAAAATTTAGGGTTCTTCCCTGCTCTTATTCAAATTGCAATTTTGGATATTATTTTTTCGCTTGATTCTGTTATTACTGCAGTAGGAATGGCAGATCATCTCATGGTTATGATCATTGCTATTATACTTGCAGTTCTTATTATGATGATAGCTTCTAAAAGCATCTCAAATTTTGTGGATAATAACCCTACTATAAAAACCCTGGCTCTTGCTTTTTTAATCATGATAGGTATTGCATTAATAGCTGATGGATTAGATTTTCACATACCTAAAGGGTATATTTATTTTGCAATGGTTTTTTCTCTTGTAGTTGAATCTATTAATATTTATATGAATAAAAAATCTAAAAAATAGATCTTTTAAAGCATTTTAACACCCTAAGTTATTTTAAAATAAAATCTAAATAGCTTTATATCGCAAACTTTAATATCATTATTGAGACTTATTGATAATAATTTTATTTTTATATTAAGTATAAAATTATTTATAAGATACCTTCCCGGCTTGTCTGTAATAGCGCTCTTTTTGTGTCAAGTTTCCATTTGTGCCACCGGAATGAATAAAAACAATCTCATTGTCTGTAAAATCATGCAAATGCTCCATAATACACAACCAACCCAAACAATCATATATCAAATCAAATTCAATACCTAAGTCCAACCATTCTGTATAAACTTCCCAAAGCCTGTCATCAGGTTTAGCAAAAGGAATTTTTTTATGTATAGACAACACATGGGGATGCTCGGCGATGCCCATAGCTACAAATAAGCTTTTTAAATATTCTTCATTCCCTGCACTTGGAGTTGTAAATACATTAGGAATCAATTCTGAAAGATAACCCGAACTTGCTCCGGTGCCTGAAACATAAAAAATAATTGGATTTTTCAACGATGCCATCTGAGTTTTAAGCTCTAAGGCTAATCTTTGAATACCTACTCTTGCAATCTCACATGCCCCTCCTTGTGGGATAAATTGCACACCATCTCCTAATGACTTAGAAATTTCAAGTGCTCTTTTTTGGAGCATATTCACATTCACATGCTCTTTGGATGTCAAATATTCAAACAAAACTCCATTCTCTCTTGCCAAAGCTAAATTTCCTTGTGGAAATTGTTCTAAAAATGAACTAAGCACAGGAGTAACATAAAAAAATTGACATCCCTTGATTTTGGCAATATAAGAAAGAGTGGCTAACCCATTAGATTGATTGCCTCCATAACTCACCAAAATTTTCATATCCAGATTCAATAATCCTTCAAATTTACGAGCTTTATTACCATTAAATAAGGGGTGAATTAAGTCATCACGCTTGATATAAAATTTTCTTCCTCGCCAAATATACTCTTGTAATGGGGAAGGAAATTTGAGCAATCTATTTTCCCAAGCAAAATTCACCAAACATTTTGTCAAACATTTCTGATATATCATAAGGTCTTGTAACTGCGCTTATAGCTTCAATTGCATCTTTAATATTATATGAAAAAAGTTCTAATTCCAAGTTCTCAAAAACACAGGCAGCTTTTTGGAGCGCGTCAATAGCTTTTTTAAATGATTCAATCTGAAAAACAGAAGTCAAAAGCATCTCATCACCAACTTCATCTTCAGAGATAATAGAAGAAAAAATATTTTTAAGTCTCAAAGTGCAATCTTGAGAATCTTTGGTGCTAATAACAATACTTTGGTAAGGAATTGTTATCAAAGATTCTAAAACAGAAAAACTCATTTTAGCGGGCAAATCACTTTTGTTCAAAATAATAACACAATGTTTATCCTTATAGGTATTAATGAGTTTCAGAATTTCTTTATCTTCTTGTGTAATTTCTTCAGAAGCATCAAAAACAACCAATACAATATCGCTCTCTTCTATAGAATTGATACTTTTTTGAATCCCTAATGACTCAATCATATCTTGAGTTTGGCGAATACCGGCGGTATCAACAATACGTATTGTATGACCATCAACATGAATACTTTCTTCGATTGTATCTCGTGTTGTGCCTGCTATGGGACTAATAATAGCTCGATCATAAAGTAAAATAGCATTTAATATTGAACTTTTGCCAACATTAGGTCTCCCAACAATACTTAAACGATACCCTTCAATCATGCCTTGACGCATTTTTGAAAATTCATAAATATATTTTAATCGATTTTGCATTTCTTCAATTTGGTTCAAAGTATTTGCTACTATATTAGAGGGGATATCTTCTTCGCTATAATCAATCATAACTTCACTGTAGCTAAGCATTCTTACCAAAGCTTCTCTGCATTGATCCACAAAAATTCCCAACTCACCTTTAAGTTGCTTGGCAAGCACTTTAAGAATTTTTTCACTCTTGGCATCTATGATTTTAGAAATTGCATTAACTTGAGAAAAATCAATGCGTCCATTCAATAAGGCTCTTTTGCTAAACTCACCCGGAAGTGCAAGATGAGCACCCTTATGCAAGCATGTCTCTACAATCATCCTTGCACTCATTGCCCCACCATGGCATTGTATTTCGCACACATCTTCTCGTGTATAACTATATGGTGCTTTGAAATAAATAATAATAGCTTCATCAATCAATTCATTAGAAGAATTATATATTGATGAAAGTGTAGCATATCGGGGTGAAAATTCTTTTTTGTGGCTAATCTCTAAAGTAATTCTTAATGCTTCCTCTCCACTCATTCTTACAATCGCCATTGCTCCCTTACCTATAGGTGTAGAAACAGCAACAATGGTTCGTTTTTCATTCATTTTTAATAAAATCACTTATAATAATATAGCGTTCATCCAAAGAATTTATTCGAAAAGATACATATTTATTTGGAAAAATTTCACGTAATCTTTTTAAGGCTATGTAGGCTAATATCCCATCTAATGGCTTTGTTTGTGCCTTACCACTTTCTTTTATTGTTGCAATAATACCTTGAAGATAAATTTCCATAGCTTCTTCTTGATTTTTTAAAAAATGTGCAATTTCTAATCGAATATTATAACCATACTTAGGATGAATCCAGTTAAAAAGCAAATAAGACAACGCCTTGTATCTATATCCTTTTTCTCCAATCATCAAAGCAGAATCTTGACCATCTAATAAAATCAAAAGCGTTTGAGAATCATATACGCTGACATTAATTGTATCAATCTTATAGGGCATTGTCATAAATAATGCCTTCAGTTCAGTCTCAATTTCTTGGATTACTCCATTAGGATCTTGAATTTCTTTAAAAAAGTTCTCTTCAATCTCATGACTTTGAATTTCAAATCCATCAGAATATAAATGATTTGGATGTGTTATATCATGCTTTTGGAGATTCTGTATAGATGTCTTAGATGAGTTGGTCTGCGTTGTTAATTTTGGAGGCGGTGATATTTGATGAGAAGATTTTTTTTCTTCTGTATTTTTGGTGATTGTTGCTACAATCACAGCCTCTTTTTTGCCTATACCCAAAAACCCTTTTGAAGGCGCTTGGACAATTTCATAATCAAGTTCAGTAACCGAACAGCCTAACTCTAAAGATGCCTGCGTAATAGCTTCTTGCAAAGTTTTGGCAACAATTTTTCTCATTTCTTACTCTCATTGGTGATGTTGGTGTTTATGCTCTTCAATTTCTAAAGCTTTTTTCCTATCAAGCATTCGATTGATAAGAAGCTGCTGAATAATCGAAAATATATTATTTACCGTCCAATAAAGCACAAGCCCGGCGGGGAAAGTGATTAAGAACAATGTAAATACCACAGGCAAAAGCTTAAAAATCTTAGCCTGTGTGGGATCTGCAATTGTATTGGGCGTCAAAACCTGATGCAAATACATTGAAATACCCATTAAAATTGGCAAAACAAAATAAGGATCCATAACCGATAAGTCATGAATCCATAAAATCCACCCTGCACTCTTAAGCTCAACAGCGTTATAAAGCACACGATAGATAGCGAAGAATACTGGAATTTGGAGAATCAAAGGCAAACACCCACCCAAAGGATTGGCTCCATGTTTTTTATACAATTGCATCATTTGCGCCTGAATTTTTTGAGGATCACCTTTGTATTTTTCCTGAATTTCTTTCATTTTAGGGGCAATATCTTTAAGTTTTTGCATACTTACCATTCCCTTATAACTCAATGGATAAAGAATAATACGCACAATTAAAGTAAGTAAAATAATCGCCCAACCCCAATTTCCAATATAATGGTGAAGAAATTGAAGCAGCAAAAATACCGGCCTGGCAAAAAAGGTGATAATTCCATATTCAACCACATCTGTAAGAATAGGATAAATTTGTTTGAGTTCTTGATAATTTTTAGGTCCTATATAACCTTCAAATTCTGCATCCCCGCTATACTTAATAAAAGGCAACGGATCTTTTGTGCCTTCTTGTGCATCAATGATAGCATCAAAACCTTTGGGGGATTGGGTAAAAAATAAAGATGTATAATATCTATCTACACTGGCAATAAATTTTGCCCCTGCAAATTCTTGAAAACTATCTGCTTTTTTATCCTCAACTTTTTCAATCTTGCCCTCAGCATTCTCAAGTAACACACCATGAAAAGCATATCCATCTGCATCAGCCACAGGTCTGGAACCATTGGTAACAAAATAAGACAAATTTTTATGGTTCAATTCAATTTTAACATCATATTTAAGATTAGGATAAAAAGTAATTATTTTTTTAATTAAAATTCCCTTTAATGTTTGAGTCAAAGTAATTGTTTGCGGAGAATTTTCGATATTAAGATATTTTGTAGAAGGCTGATAGGAGGTACTGAAAGCTTGATTATTAATCTCTACATCTGAGAATCTAATTTCCAAAGGTTTGAGGGCATCCTTACCTAAAAGCGGGAGTTTACTAATAATCTCTTGAGGTTTGCTTGCAAAACCAAAAAGTCTTTTGATATGATCAAAAAATCCCTCTTGCTTAGGGGCAGTAAATTTTTTATCTTTGAGATAGATTTGAGAAATTCGCCCCAATGAATCAATTGTAATTTCTGTGTCTTTAGTTATAACCCCGGCAATTATATTATTAGCATCAAAACCATCATTTTCTTGCGCAGAAGTTGATGTGGAAATAGAATTTTGGGATTGGGATAGAGATTGTTTAGAAGTATCTTGTGCTTTTTGTATTTGTTCAGCAGGCAAGGGAATATTTTCTTGGGAAGGTTTTTGGAAATAACCATAAATCACAATAAATAAAAATGAAAATGCAACCGCTAAAATAATCCGTAAATTATTATTCTGTTTCAATAATGCTCCTCTATAGTGATTTGATAATATAAAATTTTGATTTTGATGTGTGTGCTAAAGGCACTAGCCAAAAAAGTATTTTTTGAGGTGATGAAAATCTAACTTCCAAAGCTCTGTGACCAATAGGATAATCAATCCCTCCGACAAAAAATTGATTACATTTTAAAACCCTCAAGCAAATTTTCAAAAATGCACATAATGGAGACTCAAAACGAATGCACCACAAAGCATATTCTGAGCACGTAGGATAATACCTGCAGCTACCGGGCAAAAGAGGAGAAATAAATTTTTGGTAGAAAAAAACTAATTTTTCCACCATATAAACAACCCCCAAACGAAATATACTCATAATGCCTCCATTTTTAGCTGTTGTAAAAACGCTTTTTATATGGTTTTGTTCGCAAAGATGACAAACCGGAAGAAAGAGGGATCCTCAAACATTTTAAGAAATCTCGCTCTAACTCTTCATAAGAAAGCTGAGTAATCCCATCCTTTGCTACGAAAATCATTGCATAATTTTCAAGTTTTTGGAAATGACTCTTGCACAAAAATCTTACTCTTCGTTTTATAAGATTACGCTTAACAGCCTTGCCCACCTTTTTTGAAATACTAAGCCCCAATAAAAAATTATTGCAAGCCGATAGTCTGTCTTGAAACAAAAATCTACCCTCCCCTAATTCTATTAAATAAAGAGTAAAATTTTTTGCATATCTTTTGATGCCTCTTTTATATACAAAATCAAATTCTTTTTTATTCTTTAGAGAACCCACACAATTTAAATCCATTTAGACTGCAAGTCTTCTTCTTCCTTTGGCTCTTCTGGCATTGATAACTTTCCTGCCATTTTTAGTTTTCATTCTTAGGCGAAAACCATGTGTGCGTTTTCTTGGCGTATTATGCGGTTGATATGTTCGCTTCATTAATATCCCTTAGTATAAAATAAAGCTTGTATTATAATGGATTTTTACTTAATAAAAACTTCTAGATTACTTGGTTTGATTTTTATCTTCGACTAAAATATAGATTTCTTTGAGATCGTTTTTTTGGAGCAGATCTACTATTTTGACAAAACTGTCTAAATCGCTGTCTTTATCTCCTTCCAGCACTACCGGAGTGTCTTTAGGATATGAATTTATTTTATTTTTTAAAGTATCAAAACTGACTTCTTTATTATCGAGATAATATTTGCCATGATTATTAATAGCAATATGTACTTGTTTTTTATCTAAAACTTTTTGAGCTTGAGAAGAATTTTCATCAACTTTTGGAATATTAATAGGCAATTTAGAAGTGGAAACAAAAGATGCCGTAGTTAAAACAATAACCAAAAGCACAAGCATAATATCAATAAAAGGAACAAGATTCATAGAATCCATTTTTTTCATTTTATACCCTTAAGAATCAATATCTAAACGCTTAGGAATAGCTTTAGTTGCAACAGGGGGATTATGATAAATATCCCATTTTGTAATAATAATTTCACTCTTTCGCACAAGCATATTATAGATCACAATAGAAGGGATTGCTACAATGAGACCCATTGCTGTGGCTTTGAGTGCCAAGGCAAGCCCTATCATAATTGCTTTAGTATCTACAAAAGAAGTAGATCCAATATCAACAAATGTAATCATAATCCCCGCAACTGTTCCCAAAAGACCTACATAGGGAGCATTTGATCCTATTGTTGCAATTAAAGTTAATCGCTTATGGAGATCCAACTCAAGTTCGCGTTTATCAGCATAATCATCTACTCGCACTGTTGCATAAAACCAAACTCTCTCAATCCCTATTGCAATTACGATAACAGATAAAAATCCCAAGAATCCCAAAATACCATAATCAAGCCATTCTTTCATCTCTAACCCTTATAATAATTTTTCAAACTCGCCTCAGCTTCCCTATCAAGTATTTTTTTCTTAATGCTTTCGCGTTTATCATGAAGATTTTTTCCTTTAACCAAAGCAATTTCAAGCTTTACTTTGTTTCTTTGATTGAAATAAATTCTTAAAGGGACAATGCTAAGCCCTTGCATACTTACTTGTCCAAATAATTTATCAATTTGCCTGCGATGTAAAAGTAGTTTTCTATCACGCCTTTCATTAGGCTTGTAATAAGGGTTTGTCGTGCCCAAATAAGAAATGTGCATACCAAATACAAATGCTTCATTTCGCACAATTTTAACAAAACTATCTTTAAGATTTACTCTCCCACTTCGCAATGCTTTTACTTCCGATCCCTGCAGAGAAATACCCGCCTCTACGCTTTCTAAAATCTCATAATCAAAAAAAGCTTTTTTATTTTTTGCTACAAACATCAACTTCCCTTTTTTCCTTCAGACAAAAAAAGCTACTCCCACTCCCACTAAAAAACCATTCATCTCCAAGTTCTTTTTCAATTTTAGCAAGTTTTGGATACGCTTTTAAGGCAGGCATTAGCAAGTCATTTAGATTTTCACGTTTATGAAGTAATAAAATTTGCTTACTTTGTGTTTTTTCCAAATTTTTTATATCCATCACATCCATATGGTTAGATAAATAGTTTTGACAAATATCATATCTTTCATAAACGATTTTAGTATCACAAGGTATATTTGGCGTAAAAATTTTTAACTCACATGCTTTCTCATCATATTTTTGCAATACTTCCCCAATTCCTGAAACATTCGCACTTTCATAACCACTCACAAAAAAACTTACATCTGCTCCAACCTTCATACCTATAGCGCGGAGTTGCGTTTGTGTCAGGGCTAAATTAAAAAATTCATTTATTTTGCTAAGACACACCCCTGCATCTGCGCTTCCTCCACCCAATCCCGCACCTTTTGGAATACCTTTTTGCACTTCAATATCAAGGCATTCAAGCATAGAAGTATCTTTTTTATTGGTATCTAAATAATTTTTGAGTTCCAAAATGACTTTATAAATTAAATTTTGTTCTTTTTGACAACCAAAATTACCCTTAAGAGAAAATTTAGGGGCATTTTTTATCTCAACAATATCCTTTAATTCTCCTTTTGTCAAAACAAAACGTGAAGAAATTTGATGGTATGATCCCTTAGATCCTATAATTTTTAAAAAAATATTTACTTTTGGAAATACTTCAAATATCAATCTTGGCCTTTTTAATGCTTAATATGCTTACCAATACTATCAAGGGTATGGTTATCAACACCTATAGAGGCTTTTTTATTTTCTGAAGTTATAGCTTCTCGCAACTCACTTCGAAGTATCAAAGTATTGGGCGGGGCTTGGAAACCTAACTTCACGCTCCCTCTATCAACAGATATGATTTTGACAATAATATTATCGCCAATTACAATACTCTCATCAGGTTTTCTTGATAAAATTAACATTTTTATTCATCCTATTTAATAAATACTTGATACTCTTGTCTTCTAAAACTTCAATTATAGAGAAAAAATCCTCAAAATTGGCTATATAGATACCTGATCTTTGATTTTTTAACAAAAATTTCCTTCCTAACCATAAATTTTCCCTTATCTCATCAGAGAAATCAGAAATTATGGGATAATCAAGCACACTTAAAGGATTAATATTTTCTATTTTACCTACTTTGGCTTGAAATTTTCCCTCCCGCACCCTCTCTAAAGAGCAAAGCACCCCATCTACTCCCAAAGCCTTAGCTATCATCTCACCAATGCTGCGAATATAAGCCCCCTCACTGACACTTGCACAAAAGCTAATATAAGGATGGCAATACTGCAATAATTCTATATCAAAAACCTGCATTTTAACTTGACTAAGCTTCACTTCCATGCCCAATCTTGCAAGCTCATAAGCCCTTTTTCCTTGAATTTTTTTGGCACTATATATAGGAGGTGTATAGACAATCTCACCCTTAAGAGAATCTAAAATATTTCGTATTTTATTTTCCTCAACATGATCGACTTTTTTGACATAAAACACATTTTCTGTATCTAAACTTGGACTTTTTGCTCCTAACCATAAAGTTGCTTTATAAACTTTAGGGCTTTTTGATATATAAGGAAAAAGTTTTGTATAACTTCCAAACCCTACAATCAAGCTTCCGCGTGCAAAAGGATCAAGCGTCCCTGAATAACCTGCTTTTTTAACCCCATAAGTATGTTTGAGTTTATGTAAGAAAAAATTACAAGAAATCTGGGAAGGTTTATAGACTGCGATCAAGGCTTCCAAAGTATTGCCATCCTTAAATTTTAATTATTTTTTATAAGTTTTATATTATTTATATTTTCATATAATAAAGCCTATTTTTTTTGAAATTATCGTTAATAAAAAGGAATCGTTTTGGAAGAAGAGCTTATCCTAACTCCTGATACCCTTATTACTTCAAAAACAGATTTGAAGGGCAAAATTACTTATTGCAATAAAGATTTTCTGCATTATGCAAAATTTCAAGAATATGAACTTATTCACAAACCGCACAATATTATTCGGCATCCTGATATGCCAAGAAGTGTCTTCAAACTTTTATGGGATTATATCCAAAACAAAAAAGAAATTTTTGCATTCGTCAAAAATAGAAACAAAGAAGGGAATTTCTATTGGGTTTTTGCCAATATTACTCCCAGTTTTGATGTCAATAATCAAATCATTGGTTATTATTCTGTCCGCAGAAAACCTAATCCCAAAGCAATCACAATGATGATAGATATTTATGCCCAAATGCTTGAAACAGAAAAATCTCAAGGTATGGAGGGGGGTCTCAAAATGCTTGAGGAATTATCCAAAAAATTTAACAAACCCTATAATCAAATCATATTTGATTTGCAAAAGGATATTTAATGAATCTAAAAATTTTTATCCTTGTGTTGTTTTGTTTTATCGGGATTCTTCTCAATCATTTCCTCAACCCATTTGGACTTGAAAATTTTGCTCTTGATGGGGTTTTTGTAATTTTAATGATTTTTGTTTTTATCCAAATATCTGAAAATAATTTCGCCCAAAAAATCATCTCTCAAATTCTTCAAGTCTCACAAAATCTAAAAGAAGGAAATTTTGAAAGTCGCATCATTAATGCCGGAGGTCCTAAAGAATTAGTTACTATTGCAGACAATATCAATGATTTAACCGATCATCTTGAGGCATTTTTACGCGAGATAAAAACTTCTATTGAATCTTCTTCCAAAAATGAATTTTATCGAAAAGGTATCCAAGAAGGACTCAAAGGGACTTTTGCTTACAATATCGAGAGTATGAATGCTGTGCTTGAAAATATTGAAAAAAATCATAAAGAAAATATCAAAAATGCCCTCTCAAAATCACTGATGGATATAAGTCTAACCAATCAAAACAATGACTTAACAAAAATATCTAAAGAACTGGAAAAAAATATCCATCTCATGCAAGGCGTCCATCAAAGTATTCAAACCATCAAAACTCTATCTAATCAAAGCAAAAATGATGTCAGTTCCATTACAGAATCTATTAATAATCTTATGCAACTCATGGATCAAAGCAATGCATCTATTTCAAGTTTTGCTCAAAAATCCCAAGATATAGGTAATGTCATAGAACTTATCATTGATATTGCTACCCAAACCAATTTATTGGCACTCAATGCCAGCATAGAAGCAGCTAAAGCGGGCGAACATGGAAGGGGATTTGCTGTGGTGGCTGATGAAATCAGAAAACTTGCCGAAAAAACACACAAAGCTACTGATGAAATCTCTATAGCTATCCAAACTATGCAACAAGAAGTCAATGCTATTGAGCTTAGCACTCAAGAAGTCTATGAAATTGCAAGCACTTCTCAAGAAAAAATCACAGATTTTAATGTTGTTTTTGACAACATGGAACAAAATAGCATTAAACTTTCACTCATGTTTATTGATCTATCAAAATATTTAATACTGAGTATTGCCAAGCTCGATCATATTCTTTATAAATCTCATCTTTATTTGAGTCTTAATAATCAACATCAAACACAAGATTTCAATAAAAATCCTATTTCAGCACTTTTTGATAACCAAGACACAAAAACTATCCTTAATCATTTCATTCCCCAAGAAGAGTTTGAAATACTCAAAACACAAATAAACAAACATTCTAAAAGTGCCATTTGCGCTATCACAGGCGAAATTACTCCTCAAATAGCTAAAAATATTCTCATAGATATCCAAGCTCTGGAAACACAAAGTAAAAAATTACTGGACAAACTTGAAACCAATGATTAAGGGCTTAGTGATTTAGTGATAAAAACAGCTTCATTTTAGATTTTGATACAAAATTTTTCTGAAACCTATAAAAAATAGATTTTCAAATAAATAATAATCAAAAATTATTATTTAAAAATATCTTAAGCTCATGCAGGGCATTATGGCGATGAGAAATTTTGTTTTTTTCATCAGGATTCAATTCTCCAAGACTGCATGCATAACCCAAAGGCACAAAAATAGGATCATACCCGAACCCATGATCACCCCTTATAATGTCTATGACGCTCCCCTTAAGCTCTCCTCTCACAATATGCTCGACATATTTTCCCCTGATTTTTCCCACTATGGCTATACAAGCCACAAACTTTGCATCTGAAGTATGCAATGATTTTTGGTGTAATTTTTTAATCAGATAAGCCAAATTTGCGCTATCAGAAGCATTTGTATCAAGATTTGCATCGAGGTTGGCATATCTGGCGCTATAAATACCGGGTTCCCCCTCTAACATATCTACACACAACCCACTATCATCAGCCATTACAATAAGATTATGGGCTTGCTCTTTAAGGGTGGCATAAAAACTTTTTGCTTTAATCAAAGCATTTTCTTCAAAGCTATTGCCATTTTCTTGAATATGAAGATTTTCATATGCTTTTATATCACTTATGACCTCATATTCTTCAAAAATATCTTGGATTTCTCTAATTTTTCCCTCATTTCCACTTGCGATTAAGATTTTTACTTTTTGAATAGACATTTTTTCTCACTCATTCTTAAAAATTCCAAAAAAATAAACTTTTGAGTTATAATCATACCAAAAAACTTACCTCCTAAAATCCTAAAAAGGTTTCAAACAATGATAAAAGCTACTCTTCCACTCACCGGAATTATCGTCCTTAGATTTTTAGGATTATTTATTGTCTTGCCTGTGATTTCTTTATATGCTACAAGTTTCAATGCCTCTCCATTAATGTTGGGACTAGCTGTAGGGGGAGCTTACCTTACACAAGTGATTTTTCAAACCCCCTTTGGGATTGCAAGCGATCGCTATGATCGCAAGAAAATTGTCATGATAGGGCTTTTTATATTTATGATAGGCTCTATTATTTGTGCTATGGCACATAATATTGAGCTTCTGGTAATTGGCAGGCTTATTCAAGGAGCTGGCGCAGTAGGAGGTGTAGTTAGCGCACAAGTAAGTGATCTTGTCCGCGAGGAGCAGCGCACCAAAGCGATGGCAATAATGGGTGGAGGAATTTTTGCAAGTTTTACACTTGCAATGATTGCAGGACCTGTTATTGGGGCAAATTTTGGTGTTAATATCTTATTTGGCATTACTGCATTCCTTACTTTTTGCTCTATGATACTTCTTTATACCAAAGTCCCCAACACACCAAAAATCACCTATTCTTTTGAGGGAAAACCTCAATGGAAAGGGACTCTTCAAGATAAAAATCTTTGGATTATCAACATCAGTTCTTTCTTAGAGAAAACATTGATGACTTTAATTTTTGTAATTATTCCTTTGGTGATTGTAAATGAATTTGGCTGGAGTGAGGAAAGTCTTTATAAAATTTATGCACCCGGGGCTATTATTGGTGTAATTGCTATGGCTCCTGCAAGTATTATTGCAGAAAAATATGGCAAAGCAAAAGTTGTCATGCTTTATGGAGTAGCTATGTTTTTAGTCGCTTATTTATGTATTGGTATTTCCGATATTCACAAGGCTTCTCCTATGGTCTGGCTTTTTATTGCCGGGATTATGATCTTTTTTATAGGATTTGCAACACTAGAACCTATCATGCAATCTCTTGCAAGCAAATATGCAAAAGCTCACCAAAGAGGTGCTGCATTGGGGATTTTTACCACTTATGGCTATATAGGATCTTTTGTAGGAGGAACTGCAGGGGGGATACTCTATCACAGCATGGGTATTGAAGAACTTGCTATTTTGATTGCTTGTATTTGTGTTGTTTGGATAATCATTTTAGTCTTATTGAGCAACCCTGCTAAACAAAAAAATATTTATCTGCCCCTAAAGCTTTATGACAAACAAAAATTTAAAACCCTCACGCAAACAGAGGGTATTATAGAATGGTATGTGAATGAATCTGAGAAAATCATTATTGTTAAATACAATGCTAAAACCTATACACAATCCCAAATAATGGAAAAATGTGAAAAATTTAAACAACAATTATAAAGGTCAAAATATGGATAAAATACTTTTAGATTCTCAAACACAAAAATACCAAATCAGTAAAAAAATTCTCAATACTGTAGGCAGGACTAATGCACAATATGGACTCATCAAAGAAGGAGATAAGGTTTTATTAGGGTTAAGCGGGGGTAAAGACTCTATCTTGTTGGCATGTATTTTAGAGAGAATGAAACGTCATGCGCCTTTTGATTTCGAATTTCAAGCCATCACAATCCATTATGGACTTGGAGAACAATTTGATTGGCTTACACAAATTTGCCAAAAACAAGGTATCCCTCATGAGATTTACCATACAAACATTGCTGATACAATCAAACAAAAACGCCGCACAGGAAGCTCTTATTGTAGTTTTTGCTCACGAATGCGACGCGGGGCTCTTTATGCTAAAGCACTTGAGATGGGTTATAATAAAGTCGCTATTGCTCATCATCTTGATGATGCGGCTGAGAGTTTTTTTATGAATCTTACTTACAATGGAATGTTGCGCAGTATGTCGCCTATCTATCAAGCAGAAAATGGACTTCATGTAATTCGTCCTCTTATACACATACGAGAGAGGCAAAGCATTGATTTCGTTCAATCTCAAAATATTCCTACAGCTCCTGATTGCAATTGCCCTGCCAAGCAACCTGATTCAGACAAACCTCCTATCGCAAGAGTTACAACTAAAAATTTTCTCTGCGGTTTAGAAAAATCAAATCCTGATTTTTTTCATTCTCTCAAAAATGCCTTTTGCAATCTCCATGCCCAAAGCTTTAGCGACAAAAACTATTTTAACATTTAATTTACAAGATTTTAAGGAATTGCCCAAAACCCAGGTTCCTTAAAATCATTCCTTTAAAAACAAAAATTCAAAGTTATTACCCAAAATAGCATTTTATTTTGCAAAATTCTTATCTTAAAGATAAATAAATCCGGCAATAAAGAAATGCTTATTGTTTATCATAATCCATATTCCCACAATAAATCCTTTTTCGCTTTGTATCAAAATGAGGACTGAAAATATTTTTAGATTCAATGCTATCTTTTGTCTTAATACCTATTAATGGCAAAAAAGACTGAATAAAATCATCATTCATAAAGGGTTTATTGAGAGCATTTTTTATCAGATTGATTTTATCCGGATGATTTTTCTTAAATTCATCAGTTACAAAAATCATAAAAGGTATTTCTACGCCATAATTATCGCATTTATGCCCAACAGTATTCCCACTCTGAAAAATATCTTGGGCATGATCGCTAAAATAAAAAATAATCGAATCTGTATTTTTAAAAAGATTGAAAATCTCATTGAGAACATCATCTGTATATAATATAGAATTGGCATAATCACTGAGTATTTTGAGAGCATTTTTATGGACTATATGTAAATTTTTAGAATCAATATCACCGGGTTTGAATTTGCCATAAGAACCCGGAAATCTAATCCCATAAGGTAAATGAGAGCCCATCAAGTGAAAAATAATGAAATTTTTATCACTCAAATTATGTTTATGATTTTGATATAAAGAGATTAATTTTTCATCATATTCATTAAGAAAATTATTTCCTAATTGTGTCCAAAACGAAGAATCTGCTCGAGTTGATAAAGCTGTAGGCGCACTTCCCCAAACGCTTACCCTTTCTTGATTAGAAAACCATAAAGTCTTATACCCTGCCATTTTCATAATATCCAAAACATTCATTTGGTTATACCAAGGCACTTCTTTATTTTCATAATCACTAAAGTTTAATATTGTCTCAAATACACTGGCTGTGTTTGCTGCCGGAGCTATTACATTATTGAATACAAATAAATTGCCATCTTCTAAAGCCCTGTTCAGGTTGGGCGTATTCTCTAAACCATAACCATAAATATGCATGAAATCTTTTGAAGCACTCTCTCCTATAAGAACAACAATATTAGGAATATTGGCATCATTTGCCAATATATATCCTTGTGGGATCTCAAAACTTGTTTGCATAACTTGCTTATAATTATTCTGATTATGCATAGCAACACCCAAAGAATAGATTATATTAGTAACATTAACCAATTGAGCAAATTTTTCAATTGTATGAAGACCGCGTTTTACATAAGTGTTGCTTTTTATATAATCTCTAATGGTCAATCCTGCTAAAACAACAATGACGATAGCCAAAAAAATTCCTACAAACTTTTTATTTATTTTTAAAATAAAATCCTTTTTTATTAGAAAAAATAGGGTGCAAATAACAACATACACTACAAGCAAAATAATATTATTTGGCATTTCAAAATAAAATCTCAAAAAATTTATTGCCTCATTTTTTTGAGTAGAAATAAACACATCCGCGATACCTACTGAAATAGATGTATTGAAATTAAAAATACAAAATAAATCTATAAAACCCACAACCATACAACACAACGTGATAATATTTTTAAAAATATGCCTTAATTTATTGGATTTTATAAAATCTAATAAAAAATATATTGCTAATATAAAAATAAAGCTATAAAGCACTACTCGAGTGTAATTACTTACTTTGATAAAAGGGGTAAAGAGTTCAACAATAATATTTATCAAAATAAAAATATAAAATCTCTTATCCAAAATCAAATTATTCTCCTAAAATCTATTAAAAATTAAAATAAAAATATTATCATAAATTTAATGAATTTCTTAATGAGAATAATAATTTATTGCAATTAGATATTTTAGAGATTTATTGAAAAAAAGAGGTATTCAAATGATGAAATATAAATTTATCAAAAATGATGACTACTTCATTTTTGATATTAATAATAATTAATAAGCAAAACAATCAAGGCAAATACCGACTAAATTATTAATATTTGATATTCAACACTTAGCTTAAAAACCAACCCAATCATTGACTTCATGAACTTCCAAAACTTTTTGTTTCAAAATATTACAAAGAATCATAAAAACAAAGTTTGGGAATATTGGATTTAAATTCAAACCACCCTATCTCTTCGTTATATAAAAAAATTAAAGTTTATAAAAGATAAGTCTATTGCTTTGATTTTTGCTGATCCTCCTTATAATATTGATAAAAATTTTGGCAATAACAGAGACAAATGGAATTGCACAAAAGATTATATTAATTGGTGTAAAACATGGATAAATGAGTGTATGCGGATTTTAAAAGACAATGGAACGATGTATTTTATGACCGCTACACAATTTATACCATTTTTAGATGTTTTTGTAAGTGAAAATTACAATGTTCTCTCAAGAATTATTTGGAGTTATGATAGTTCAAGCGTCCAATCTAAAAAATATTTGGCTCTTTATATGAACCAATTTTAATGATTAATAAAAGCAGTAAGAATAGCTATACTTTTAATGCGGATGAAATAATGATAGAAGCAAAAACTAGGGGCTAAAAGAAAACTGATAGATTATCGAAAAAACACCCCAACTATATAATACTCAAAAGGTTCCGGGCAATGTATGGAATTTTACAAAAGTTCGCTTCAGAATGAAAGAATACCAAAATCACCCAACACAAAAACCGGAAAAGTTATTAGAACGAATAATAAAGGCTTCCGGCAATATTAATGACATAGTATCAGATCCTTTTAGCGGAAGTTTTACTACAATCAAAGTTGCAAATGATTTGAAGAGATAATGGCATTGGAATTGAGTTAAATCCACAATATTGCGAAATTGGCTATAAAAGATGTAATATTATTAATTCAAAAAATATAATGCCAAAAATAAAGCAATATCATTTGCCGGATAAAATTTATTATTAGAAATTCCAATGAAAAATTTCATAAAACAAATTTTAAAAGACGATTTTTTAAATAATTATCAAAATATATTTGATCACAGCCTATTGTTGCGTTATCTTGATTCTAAGATGGGGGCAATCTATGGAGATTCCAAAACAAGAAGAAACCTGGCAAATATCTGTGCAATTTATTCCATGACATATTTTTATGAATCTGATTTTTACAACGATCCTAATAAATATAAAAATTTTGTTTGTTCATCACTAAAACCCATATTTTTTAAGGCTTTATTCAAAGACTCTCCCATCATTGGTTTTTTAGAATTTTTTACAGAATGAAAAACCCACTCTCCCTAATAAATGAAAGTCTTAACTTCATTTAAAATACTCACCAATAAAACTCCATTTGAGTCTACAAAGATTCCCTGAAAGCAAAGGGATTAAAGCAACAAAATGCCAAAAACTGTTCTTATTAACAAGGAGTTAGAATAAGCATCTATACATCTTAATAATTCTCCTAAAATTTTTCATCTGTAATTTTAGGGTAATGATTTTTAACAACAGGAGATAAGATTTGAGAAATAACAATAAAAGCTAGAGAGTTATTTTTTAATAAACCCATATTAAAAGTGTAACCCCAAAAAAATTTTATACACCAATATAGAAAAAAGGACAAAGAAATATCGTATATGACGAAGCTAATGGGTATGAGTGAAAGATAATATACTATGAACGAAGATGAAAAGAAAAGTTATAATGGTGGAGTGTAGCGGGATCGAACCGCTGACCTCGACGCTGCCAGCGTCGCGCTCTCCCAACTGAGCTAACACCCCTTGAGTTGCTGTTTCGTCTATAAATGAATTTTGAGACACACCCACTTTTTTGTTTATGATGAGACTCTATGTCTTTATTTTACTATAAATAAAATAAAATTCAACTAAGAATTAAGTTCCTTGTAGTGCTTAAGATAAACTTCCTGCATTTGAGATTCTAAACGCTCATACCAATTGCTTCCATTTTCGGGCATAAAAGTGTCCATAATAACCATTCTGGCAACATTGCTTGCTGACTCTAATGGTTGAGAGCTATAAATCTTTCTTGTATTGACAAGCACAATAGGCTGGATTTTGAGATTAAATTTCTCTGCTAAAATTTTAGCTCCAAGCTTAAAGGGTAAAAATTTTTCACCTCCCTTGCTTCTTGTGCCCTCAGGAAATATAATCAAGGGCCTATGTTGATCGAGCCTTTTTTTTGCTTCTTTAAATAAAAAAGTCAAACCTTTTTTGTCCTCTCTGTCTATAAGTATCATTTCAGGTCCCCTCAAAGCATAGCCATAAAAAGGAATCTCTCCTAATTCTTTTTTGGCTACCCAACAAATATTATCAGGATGAAAACCCTCTAAACAAATAATATCACTATAACTCTGATGATTCATGACAATCAATGTTGCGCTTCTATCAAAATCTCCGATCTTTTCTATTTTTATCCTGCATAATGGAAAAAAAAACCGACACCACTTCCTAAAAAATCTTCCGTTATGATTTTTTTTTGTCCAAAAAATAAAAAAAATAATCACAGCTAAACCGGCAGCTATCACTAAGCTAGCATAAATGCCCTTTAATTTATTTAACATCATTTTTATTTACCCATCCTACTTTATCATCATTAGTAACAATTTTATAATATTGATCATGTTTGCCAATTACTTCAACTTCCATATTTGATTTTGTAGTTTCTAATATAGTTGAATTATAAGTAGGCAAAATACGAATATGCTTATTCGCAAGCAAAACCGCCTCATGCCTGGAAAAAATATTCCAAAGTAAATAAATTAAAAATAATCCAAAAATAATTAAGAAAATCCTTTTCCTTCCAAGTAAAAAATAGAGAATCAAAAATACTATCATGAATCCAACAGTAACTAAATTTGAAAACAAAAGAAAATTATTTTTTGGTTTTATATCATCTTGAGTGCTGATAGTATCATCACTTGCAATAATAGGCAAAGTAACATCTTTGAAGCGGTTGTCTTTTAAAGAAAAATACTCAAAAGAAATATTTTGGACATTCTTGGGGATGATACAATAATAAATTCCATCAGAAGACTCATCTCCAACATGAATACTCTCAAATCCTTGTTTGACAATATCAGGAAGCTTCAAATCTTCCAAATTTGACTGCCTTGCTTCTGCTTCAAAAACTAAAATATTATTGAGATTATCATAGGTTTTTGTTTTGTATCCAAGAATATCAAACTCGCTGGCAACTACGCCTGCATATTTTTGATTTTGATACAAATCAATGACATTCAAATTAATTGCCGGAGCAATGGAAGAATCACTATAATCCCCATCGCTTGAAATCGCCATTACCTTTAGGGGTGGGATTGAAGCATCAAGAGATTTAATCTTGTATTCATAGATAGCCTTATAAGAACCATCACTTGTGAGTTTCCACTTTGTATCGGGGTTTTTCAAAACTAATTTATGAGTGTCAATCCCTCCAACAAACTCTGTCCCCACAAATCTCGCATTTGAGAACAAAAGAAGGCTATAAGTAACTTGAATACTCTCGCCAATATAAACAGGTTTATTAAATACTTGAGAATCAGGAATTTTGATATAAATAATTTTTGCTCGATTTTGGCTAGAATCATCTTGCGCACAGACAATATTCAAAATGCCCAATAAATACAAACAAAAAAATAGATATAAAATCTTTTTCATCAAACTTCCCAAAGCAATGAACGCAACATTTCTAAACCATCGCTGCTTCCAAGAATAGATTCTATAGCACGTTCAGGGTGAGGCATTAGACCAAAAACATTTTTTTCTTTATTACATATTCCTGCGATTGAAGATAATGATCCATTGGGATTATCAACATATTGAAGTAAAATTTGATGATTTTTTTCCATAAATTCTAAAGTTTCTTTATCAACATAATAATTCCCATCAGCATGGGCAATAGGCATAGAAATAACTTGATTTAAGTCATAAGAAGCTAAAAACTTATTGTCATTGCAGACAACCTTAAGATTTTGTTTTTTTGAGACAAAAGACAATCCGTCATTGCGTTTCAAGACTCCGGGCAAAAGCCTTGATTCTGTCAAAATCTGAAAACCATTGCAAATTCCCAAAACAATCCCTCCATTTTGAGCATAATTTACCACGCTTTTCATAATAGGCGAAAATCGAGCAATTGCCCCACTTCTGAGATAATCTCCATAGCTAAATCCACCGGGTATGACTACAAGTTTTGTATTTTGAGGTAGTTCTTCGTTTTTGTGCCAAACAATTGCACTTTGGGCACCTAAGATTTCACTATAAGCATAAAGCATGTCTCTTTCGCAATTTGTACCGGGAAATTGCAAGATAGATACCATTTTATTTTTCCCTGACATGAATAAAATAATCTTCTATAACTGTATTTGCCAAAAGCTCCTCTGACATTTTTTGAGCTTCCAAAAGAGCTTGCTGTTTATTATGATGATCAAATTCAAGGATAATTTTTTTGCCCAAAGAAACATTTTTTATATCCAAAAATCCCAAAGATTTCAAAGCATGATCAATAGCCTTTGCCTGAGGATCTAAAACACCCTCTTTTAATGTTACGCTAATTTCTACAACCATCTGCCTCTCCCTTAATTAAGACACTATTCGTCTTAAAACTTCCTCATAGGCAAGTTTTATATTTCCTAAGTCCTGTCTAAATCTATCTTTATCTAATTTCTCATTTGTAGTTTTATCCCAAAACCTACAACTATCAGGGCTAATTTCATCGGCAAGAATAATTTCTCCTTTATCATCTCTACCAAATTCAAGTTTGAAATCAACCAGTTTCAAATTTTTAGTATCAAAAAAATCTTTTAAAATTGCATTTATTTTTCTTGCTTGGGATTTTAAAAACTCCAAATCCTCTTGTTTATCTGTAATACCTAATATTTTACAGTGCTCATCATTGATAATTGGATCACCTAAAGCATCATCTTTATAATAAAACTCCACAACTCCAAAGGGAAAAACACTGCCTTCTTGAATGCCTAAACGTTTTGAAATTGAACCTGTGGCAATATTTCTTGTAACTACTTCAATAGGGATAATTTCTACTTTTTTACACAAAATATTTTGAGCATCAAGTCTTTTGAGATAATGAGTTTTGATGCCCTGTTTTTCAAGTATTTCAAATAAAAAAGAACTAATTTTACAATTTAATTCCCCCTTACCTCTCTCATTTCCTTTTTTTTCAGCATTAAAAGCAGTTAAGTCATCTTTAAATTCAGCTATCAAAACACCTTCTTCATATGTGCTGTAAAGCTTTTTACCCTTACCTTCATAAAGCATTCTTACTTTATTCATATTGCTACCTTATTTTTTATTTGCCGATCTGATGATATTCCAAGTCTTTAATATATCAATTCCGGATTTTAATTGAATATCATTGTTGATATCTTTTTGGGTGATAAGCTTTTGTTCTTCTGTTTTTTTATTCTCAGTTTTTTTATTTTCTGCTTTTTTGCTATCGGGGTTTTTATTCTCAGTTTTTTTATCTACTTTTTGAAGCTCATTCTCAAGATGATTTCTCAAATCTGCTTCTTTGATTTCAAAACTACTCTCATTTTGAGGCACTACACCCGGATGCACAAGAATATCAGGCTTAATGCCAACAGCTTGGATTGTCCTGCCGCTTGGAAGGTAATATTTTGCAGTAGTTAATTTAATTGCCTCTGTTTTATCAATAGGAAGCACAACTTGAACACTCCCTTTTCCAAAAGTATCTTCACCTACAATTAAAGCACGCTTATGATCTTGCAAAGCTCCTGAAACAATTTCACTCGCACTCGCAGTCCCTCCATTTACCAAAACAACAATAGGCAAATTAGGATAAGGGGCTTTTCCATTGGCTTTGTATTCCATATTTTCTTCTTTAATTTTGCCTTTTTGAGAGACAATCACACCGCTTTTGATAAACAAATCCGATAAATCAACTGCCTGATTGAGCAGCCCACCGGGGTTATTTCTCAAATCCAAAACAATCCCTTGGACATCGGGATCTTTTTTCAATTCATTTACAACGCTATGTGTAACATTTTTATCAAACGAATTAACCCTGATATATAAAAACTTTGTCCCTTCTATTTTTCTTGCATGGACTGATTTAACCTTAATAATATCCCGAACTATAGTAAATTCTAAAGGCTTGGCTTCACCTTTTCTGACTACAGTAAGTTTTACAGAAGTTTTTGGCTTACCTCGCATGATATTCACAGCATCATCAATACTCATATTTAAAGTGCTTTCATCATTAATCTTTAAAATCACATCACCACTTTTAAGACCTTGTTTTTGAGCCGGGGTATCATCTAATGGAGCAATAATCGTCAAAGCTCCATCTTTCATGCCAATTGTAATTCCAAGCCCACCAAATTCGCCATCAGTTTGTGCCCTCAAATCTTTGAATTTTTTTTCTGTCAAATATGCCGAATGCGCATCCAAATTAGATAATAAACCCTCAATAGCCTTATTTACAATATCGTTAATGCTTATATCATCAACATAATAAGCCTCAATCGTATTGATAATTTTTGTAAGCTTATTATAAGCCTCTATTCTTTGTTGTTGTGTTGTGGCATTTCCTTGATCTTCCTTAGCAGAAAGTCCATTAAACACTAAAGATACACTCAAAAATGATACCAATACACCCGAAATCAGATATTTATTCATTCCTTGCCTGCCTACATGGATTATTTTTAAAGCTAAATTCTACCTAAAATTTTATCATATTAAACAAATAAATTATTATCTATCTTATTACTATTCATTTTATCAAAATAGTCTTAGCATAAATGAATAAAATAACTTGACATTATTAGACTAAACTTATATAATACTACCAATATAAATCTTGTTTCCAAAAAAGGAGTTTTCAATGAATATATTTGAAAAAATGACCCATCAACTTAAAGAAACTCTCGATCAAGCTGTTTCCTTAGCACTCCATGGTAAAAATCAAGAAGTAGATACAATCCATTTAATATGGGCAATGTTAAGCAATACTCAATCTATTCTCAATCAAGCTCTACATAAAATGAATATTGATAAAATTGCCATCGAATTAGAAGTCAAAAGTCTGGCAGATAAGTTGCCAAAAAGTTCAAATATTACCAAAGAAAATATTACGATAAGCAAAAATCTTCAAGATAATCTCAATCAAGCTGAAGGTTTAGCTACCAAAAATGGCGATAAATATATTGCTTTAGATACTTTTATTATCGCCAATATTAAAACAGAAATTTTTACTCAAGTTTTTAGAAAATATTTGGATTTGACCGAACTTAAAAAAACTTTGGAAGTTATCCGTGGAGGGACAAAAATTCAAAATGAAAACGATGATTCCAATCTGGAATCTCTTGAAAAATTCGGGATAGATCTCACAAAAAAAGCTCTGGAAAATACCCTTGATCCTGTAATTGGCAGAGATGAGGAAATCTCTAGAATGATGCAAATTCTCATCAGAAAAACCAAAAACAACCCTATTTTACTGGGAGAACCCGGTGTAGGTAAAACAGCTGCTGTAGAAGGTCTGGCACAACGAATTATCAAAAAAGAAGTCCCTATTTCTTTACAAAATAAACGTGTTATTGCACTTGATATGAGTGCCCTTGTAGCAGGGGCAAAATATCGAGGAGAATTTGAAGAAAGACTTAAAAAAGTCATTGAGGAAGTCAAAAAAGCCGGAAATATTATTCTTTTTATTGATGAAATTCACACAATTGTAGGAGCAGGCGCTAGCGAAGGCAGCATGGATGCAGCCAATATTCTTAAACCCGCTCTTGCAAGAGGAGAACTCCACACAATAGGAGCTACGACACTCAAAGAATATCGTAAATATTTTGAAAAAGATGCTGCCCTTACAAGAAGATTCCAACCCATTAATCTCAATGAGCCTACAGTAAATGAAGCACTTCAGATTTTACGTGGGATCAAAGAAAAACTTGAAGCACACCATAATGTCAATATTACAGATTCAGCGTTGGTAGCAGCAGCAAAATTAAGCAATCGTTATATCACTGATCGTTTCTTGCCGGATAAAGCAATAGATCTCATCGATGAAGGTGCAGCAGAATTAAAAATGCAAATAGAATCTGAACCCACCGAATTATCTCGTATCAAAAGACAAATTCAAACATTAGAAGTTGAAAAACAAGCCCTCAATATGGAAAAAAAAGATACTAACAAAACAAGGCTTGAAGAAATAGATAAAGAACTCAGCAATAGCAATGAAGAAAGAAACCGCCTTGAAGCGCAATTTGAAAATGAAAAAAATGTATTCAAAGAAATTGCCCAAACCAAAAGCAATATTGACTCCCTCAAAAGAGAATCCGAACTTGCAAAGAGGGAAGGAAATTACAACAAAGCTGCTGAAATCGATTATAGTAAAATCCCCGATCAAGAAATCAAAGAAAAGGGATTGAATGAAAAATGGGATAAAATGCAAGCAAGCGGGACATTGCTTAAAAATGCCGTAACAGAAGAGAGTATTGCTAATATTATTAGTCGATGGACACAAATCCCTGTAAAAAAAATGCTCCAAAGCGAAAAAGATAGAATTTTGGGCGTTGAAGATGAGCTTAGAAAAAGTGTGGTAGGACAAGACAAGGCGCTTAAGGCAATTTCAAGAGTCATCAAAAGGAATAAGGCAGGTCTTAGCGAAGCCAATCGTCCTATTGGAAGCTTCTTGTTTCTAGGACCTACAGGTGTGGGCAAAACCCAAAGCGCCAAATCACTTGCGCAATTCTTATTTGATACAGATAAAAATCTTATCCGTATAGATATGAGTGAATATATGGAAAAACACGCTGCCAGCAGACTTGTAGGTGCTCCTCCCGGATATGTAGGGTATGAAGAAGGAGGACAACTTACTGAAGCAGTCAGAAGAAAACCTTACTCGGTTGTATTGTTTGATGAAATAGAAAAAGCTCATCCGGATGTATTTAATATTCTTTTGCAAGTTCTTGATGATGGACGTTTGACTGACAACAAAGGAGTAACTGTTGATTTTAGAAATACAATCATTATTCTTACAAGCAACATAGCTAGCGATAAAATTATAGAAATCAATGACGAAAAAGAAAAAGCTGTTAATGAAGCGCTTAAAAAATACTTCAAACCTGAATTTCTAAATCGTCTGGATGACATTATCATCTTCAATCCATTGGATATTGAGGGTATTGTAAAAATTGTAGATATTATGTTTGAGGGCATTGCAAAAAAAGTCATCGAAAAAAATATTTCCTTGCAACTAACCCCACAAGCCAAAGAATTTATTGCCAAAGCAGGTTTTGATCCTGTCTATGGAGCCAGACCACTCAAAAGAGCCTTGTATGAAGAAGTAGAAGACAGATTGGCTGAACTTATTTTGGAAGGTAAGGTTGCAGAAGGTAATAAAGTGCTTTTTGATCTCAAAGATAATGAAATTTTTCCTCAAATTAGCTGATTTTATGGTTTAGTTTGCAAATATTATTTGCAAACTAAACCACTCTCAGAGTAAGATAATATCAAGATGATATAAACTTTATAATCTATCAATTAACAACTCAAACTCTAAGTATTATCAAATAAACACCATGAAATCTCATATAAAAAATAGAGTTTATTTTGTAAAATATTACAAAAACCAAGAATCATGATTTTAAAATGTAAAAGTCTATACCTTGATTTATATGGCAAATTTTATAAAAATACCATCACTCTTATCCGATATGAAAGAGCATATATTTCTCATTAAAACCTTACTCCGTATGGAGAATTTTAGATTTTACTTAAGCACCATTGAGATAACCCACAACAATAACCACCCCCAGTCCTAGAAAAAACGATATCCAAAGAGGTTTTTTATGTTTGGAATGGTGTTTGACCATTAAAATTCCCGTCAAATAAAATATCGCCAAAGCAGCTCCAAAAGCAATACCTAAAACATCAAAATACCATTTACCTTGCCCAAAATGCAAAGACATTAAATACCGAATAATATTTCCTTTATATACATCAATTTTTATTTTTCCATCAGATTGTGAAATTCGGGCATAATTAGCCATTAAGCCTATCTGAATTCTATTTTTTGCAAAACTCACATCCATATTTCTAAATTTAATATTCTTTTCATGCAAGAATTTCAAGCCAAAATCTGCTAATTCTTCTTTGGTGAGCTGTTTTTCAAAATCCACTTTGTAAGTACTAAGATCCTTGCCCCCGCTATAATGTGTCAGATAAAGAATTCCTGTAACTGCATACAACAAAGCAAAAGGTAAGAAAAATATACTTAAATATATATGAATTTTTTGATAATTTTTTTTCATCACAAGCCCTTATAAAATAAATTATTTGAACCTGGATTGTATTTAAAAATTTTAAATATCCAACATCAAAAACTTCAATATCTTTGATATCTGCAATTTATTTATTTTTATCAAATAAAGTAAATGATAATGTGCTAAATATAGTATCTTTATCTGATTTTATGGTATCTTTTGAAGATTCAATACTCCAAGTTGCAATTACATTTAACCCTGTATTTCTAATTTTAAAAGTTGCATAACCATTTTTGTCTGTTTTGATTTCATGATGGACATCGCCAATAACATCCGGAACAACAACAGCATTTCCAAAAGGCTTCCCATTTTTGAGAACCAAAACTTTCAACTCATCTCCTTGCTTGAGACTCCTAGGATCAACCTGAGGAAGTATTTCAAGTTCAATAGCCTTATTAGCTTTGGGTTTTTTGATAAGAATCATTGCTTTTTGTTTCTTAAGCATTTTTTGTTGGTTGATATAACTAACGTTATATTGTTTGGCAAACATTGAATTTTTTACTCCGGGAACTTCATTTTTAGGTTTTTTGACATAGTTTCCATTGGCATCTTGGGAAAAATATGCCATTGCATATGCTGTAATAACCTGTACGGAGTCATCAGGAACAAGGGATACAAAAGTCTCATTCACTTGAGTGCTTACTTTTCTTTCTTTTTGATTTTCATCATAACCTTTTACTTGTTGAAGCGTTTGGGCATCAAAACGATTATCCCAAGGACCCTCTCCATAGACAATCTCAATCATATCTGATCTCATTGCAGTCCAAATGCCATGAGCATAAACACTTGAAATGCCCAACACTGCCAAAAACATTATTATTGAAATTTTTTTCATTATAAATTCCTTTATTTTTATTAATTTAATAATAGCTATTATTACTATTATTAATCAAATCTTACTCAAAAGAATACATCTTTGTCAATAGGATAAATCATGCGATATTTTTAATGAAATAATTGATGAAATACTCATAAAAAATTTTAAATCTATTCAATAAAAATTAAATTAATTATAAGAATTAATATTATATATTTTATATTGACTCTTAATCAAGAATAATCAATATAAGGATTGAGCATGAATATTTTAATGACAAAAATAAATAAAAAATTTTTGATGATGGGCTTATTATTCCCTTTTAGTTTGTTATACCCTCTAGAATCAAATCTCACATCCGAAAAAAGCTACATTTTGAAAAAATCTGTTGTTTCTGCAAGCGGTTTTGCCCAAGATATCAGAGATGCCCCTGCTTCTATCTCCAGTATCAGCGCTCAACAACTTCAAGACAAGCCCTATAGGGATCTTGGAGAAGCGATCTCTAATATTGCGGGCATTAGCACTAATGAAGAGATTACCGGTCCTACAGGCTACAACATATCCATACGTGGAATGCCTGCACAATATACTCTCATCCTTGTAGATGGGAAAAGACAAAATGTTACCCCGGCTGCCTTCCCTAATGCCAATGATAGTATTTTTTCCTCTTTTATGCCTCCGGCAGCTGCGATTGAACGTATTGAAGTAATTAAAGGTCCTATGAGCACACTCTACGGAAGTGATGCCATTGGAGGAGTAGTAAATATCATTACCAAAAGAAATTTTAAATCATGGACAAGTAGTTTCAATTTTTCCGGCACACTACAAGAAGATAAAGCTTTTGGCAATCTTTATACCGGAGGTTTTTATACATCAGGTCCCCTAGACAATGCCAAAAAATGGGGATTGTCTCTCAGAGGATTTGAATCTTATCGCGCTTATGTATCTGCTAATAATCTAAGCATTATCCCTACCCCGCAAGGTCCCCCAAAAGAAATCGGCAAAACCATGATTGTTGGAGGTATGGAATCTAACATCTACAATATTGGAGGAAGAATTTCTTATTCTCCTGCTAAAGAAAACTATATTTATTTTGATTATGACAGGGTGCAATATTGGCAAAATAAATATCCTGGTAAAAAACCTTATGCCTCTGCTCCTCAGACTTTTAGCAGGAATAATTATATCCTCACCCACTTGGGAGATTATACCTTTGGTCAAAGCAATACTTCAATCCAATACAATTCTACTGTCTATAATGGAAGAACTTATGTAAAAAATGGAGTTACCAAAGACAGAGGGCTGCGAGGAGATGATGTGCTGGGGAATACAAAATTAATACTCCCACTAAATTCAAGCCAACTGGTCATTGGAGGAGAATATTGGTTTTCTTCCATGAGTGATGGCATACTGGAACAAAGTATCCAATCACGACTTATTTACCAAAACAATATCAGTCTTTTTGCAGAAAATGAATTGAGTATTTTAGATAATCTTATCTTGACACTTGGGATTTTAGAAAATTATAACTTTGCCTTTGGATTTAATACTTCTCCAAGAGCCTATCTTGTTTATAATGCTCTTGAAAGTCTCACTTTCAAAGGAGGCTTTTCTACAGGATACAAAGTCCCAACAGCAGCGCAACTTATTGATGGACCCAATGGAATGAGTGGCACAAGTTCTCTTACACGAATTCTTCATGGCAATCCAAATCTCAAACCTGAAAACTCTCTAAACTTTGAAATAAATGCCCTTTGGGAAACCCCTTATACCAACATAAACCTGGGTGCTTTTTATAATAAATTTAGCGATAAGATTATTGATGGCAAAGAAGGGGCAAAAGTTGGGCTTGGAGAAGCTATTCCCGTTGGCAGTCATAAAATCTGCAGCACAGATGGATTTAGATCTCAAGGGATTACAAATTGTTTCTACCCCATCAACATTGATGAAGCTATTGCTTATGGAGGAGAAGTTACTTTTGAAATTTATCCCATTGATATAAAAATAGGCACATTAGGTCTTAATCTCAACTATGCTTTTACCAAAACAGATCAGACAAAAGGCAAAAACAAAGGGAAGCCTTTGTTAAATATCCCCGCTCACAATCTCAATGGCTCTCTTAATTATCTTTTTACAGATATATTGGGTCTGTATATAAGAGGGGAATTTTATGCCCATCAGCCAAAATCAGCTCCAGGCTGGCTACTTACATCAGATTATGGTGTTTTTAGCTATGAAGAACTCAAAAAAGCCTACCCTGCGCTCAAACCATTTTTTAATAGCTATTTTTTAATGCACATAGGAGGACATTATCAACTTAACTCCAGTATAAAATTACATTTTGGAATTTATAATCTTTTGAATCAAAAATTTTCTGATTGGTTTAACGTCCCTCAAAATAGCAATACAACACAAGTCAATAACTATAACTATGTCCATGAAGGTAGGAGATATTTTTTAAGCCTGAATATGGAATTTTAATGAATATTTTTAGAAATAAATTGTCTGTTTTATCATGCTCAAATGGGGGTTAACAAGTGATTGGATGATTTGATAAAATAAACTACCCCATAAGGAGCAAAAAAATCACGCGCTGCTAAAGGGTTGATAATCTCATCCTCTCCCCCTAAATATACTTCAAGCTTGATACCTTTATCTTTGATTTTTTCAAGCTTTTTTTTATCCCAAACATAATAAAGCAAAGCTTCAAGTTCAGATATTTCTCCTTTTTGGATGTATTTTTGCATTCCTTGAGATAATCCTATAGAATGCAAAAAAGCCTGTATATAACTATCAGAATCCCTATTAAATGCCAAAATTTGGAGTCGTTTATAAGCTTGAGTTTTATCTTCAAAAAATGCCGGAGAAAATAAGGCAAGTCTTTGCACTCTTTTACCTTCACAAATACGCCTATAAGCTTCATCAAAAGCTTTTTGCGCTCCATAACTAAACCCACTCAAATCATAAATCCCCTTAGGTAAAAACCTCTTAAAAAGGACTTCCTCATGATGGAAGCAAAACCCGCTAAAGAACATCTTGCATCATTTCTCTAATGGTATTTTTATTGAGTTTTTCTTTTTCAAGCAATTTTTTTGAAAGAGTAAGAATAATTTCTTTTGAATTATTCAAAAAATCTTTTTGTTCATTATAAGCAAGATTCAAAATCTCTGAAACATCAGCGTCATTTGTAATAAGTCGTTTAGCCATACCATATTCTTCACACATATCCTTAGCAATTTTTATTGCCTTTTTTATGTCTTCTTTGGCATAGGTATATTTTTCATCAAAGATGAGTTCTAAGGCAATAATCCCACTTAAATAAACCTTGATTTTATTGGTCATTTCACTTTTGCCCACCACCTCTTTATCCCTATCAAGTAAAAAATCCGATATTAATGTAACCTTATCAAAATCAATATCAAACCAATATGCGCTAATAGCCTTAGCTGATTGGTAAACAGAAAGAATATTTTTTTCTTGTTCATCAAAACTAAGAATTTTCTTTTTGCCTAAAATAACTTTATCTTTCACATCAATAATATCTCTTAACTGAATAATATCACTGCCTCTTTTGAGGGCATTCAAAGCGCTTTCATTGATGAGAGAGGCAATACTTGCACCACTAAATCCCACGCACATTTTAGATACTTCTAAAAGATTAAAATCATATTTTTTATGACGGAGATAAACTTCAAGGATTTGTATTCTCTCATCCAAATCAGGAAGTTCTACATAGATCCTTCTGTCAAATCTCCCACTTCTAAGCAAGGCTTCATCAATGATTTCCATTTTATTTGTTGCCCCTATGACAATCACGCCCCCACTATCCTCAAAACCATCCATTTCTGTAAGCAATTGATTGAGGGTAGCTTCTCTTTCATCATTACGATTACCTCCTCTTGCCTTGCCAACTGCATCAATTTCATCAATAAAAACGATTGAAGGCGCTTTTGCTTTTGCTTTTGCAAAAAGCTCACGGACACGCTTAGCACCCATGCCTACATAGATTTGGACAAAACTGCTCCCGCTTTGATAAAAAAATGGCACACCTGCTTCTCCTGCTACTGCTTTGGCAATCATAGTTTTCCCCACTCCCGGAGGTCCAATAAGCAAAACACCTTTGGGCAAAGAAATTCCTAAATCTTGGTATTTTTTGGGATTTTTAAGATAATCAATCATTTCAACTAATTCTTCTTTGACCTCTTTGATACCCGCGACATCTTGAAATTTCACTGAAGAATTAATAGGTACAGGCAGGATAAAGGCGTCATTTTTTTGGGTATTTTCTTGAAATAAATGTGTTTCCATCAGAGGTTTTGAAGTATTGTTTTGAGATGTTTTTTTGCTCATCAAATTCAATGCCCTCAAAATTACAGCAATCCCAATAAGCGCTAAAATCATCATTCCAATATCCGAAAAAATTTCTGAAAAATCCATATGCGTCTTCATTCTAATAGGAATATTTTTTAATTCCGAAAGATCAATGCCGGCTCGAAGTACCTTAAAAGATTTTTGATTAGCATCAAAATAAATATAATAATCATCTATTCTTGCATTTTTTAAGGATTGAGATTTTAAAATATTTTCAAAACTCTCAGCGCTGATTAATACTGAGTTGTCTTTAAACAACATAAATACCACTAAAACAATCACAACCAATAAGCCCACAATCCCAATCATTAAATTCTTAGATTTCAACACAATTTACCTCATCTAATACCTGATAATTCTCAACTTCTAACCATTTTGATTCCAAAGGTGTGCAGGTATGGATTTTTATTTTATTAAAATATTGATCTAGCCCGTTATAGATACTATTTTGAGTATTCTCAACTAAAATATGCAAAGTCTTTTTTTGTTCTTTTAATTTTTTTCTAAAAGCAAGATTTTTTGATTTTATCAAAGCATTTAATTGCTGCAATCTTTCTTTAGCAATAGCTCCATTTACAGGAGGTTTCATAGAGGCTGAGGGGGTATTATCCCTAAGGCTATAAATAAAAGGATGGATATGGGTAAGAGGCAAGGATTTTATATTTTCTAATGCCCGATCCCAAATGCTCTCATCTTCACCGGGATGTCCCACAATAAAATCACTCCCTAAGGCAAAGCCTTTTTTGGCGATTTTTTCCAAAAGCAAATAATCACTCTCAAAACGATTTTTCCGATTCATCTTCATAAGCATAGAATCCTCTGTATATTGCAACGCGATATGAAGATGTCTTTCCAAAATATCTTGGTCTAAAAGCTCTAGAAATTCTGCCTCAATTTGGCTGGGCTCCAGACTACCTATGCGGATACGCCTAATACCATCAATATTCATAATTGCTTTGATAAGTTTAGCAATATTACTCCCCTTATCTTTACCATAACTACCTACATTTGTCCCGGTAAGCACTACTTCAGAAATTCCGGATTGCCCAAGCATTGAAATTTGTTCTAAAATCTTTTTTTCTTCCATGCTCCTGGCTTTTCCACGCACAAGAGGAATCACGCAATAACTACAAGCAAAATCACAACCCTCTTGGATCTTGATAAATGCCCTGGATTTTCCTACAAATTCACTCACAAGGGTTGTATCTAAATGCAAACCATCTAAGTCATCATCATAAAAAAATTTATTTTCTTGCTGCAAAAAATCATCAATTTTTTCTTTAAGACTATGTCCAAATACTCCAAATGTCATATCTTTTTCAAAAAGATTTTTCCCCTGTGTTTTTACCCCACACCCTGTAAAATAAACCTTTTTACCCTGCATATATAATCTATTAACATAGCTCCTCACTCCACTATCTGCGCCATTAGTTACTGTGCAAGAATTTACAACAATAATATCTGCGCAATCCTCATGATCCACACATTCAAAATTCTTGATATTTTCACGCATGACTTGTGTATCAAAAAGATTTGTGCGGCATCCAAAAGTCTTAAAAAATACTTTTTGCATATTAATCTTTCTCATCATCTAAAGGTATATTTTGGATCTTGCTTGGCTTATTTCCAAATCCATCTGTTCCATCTTTGACTAATTTAGTTGTTGTATAAGCTATAAAAATATCAGGCTCTTGCAAAAGAGAATCGATAATTTCTGCTGAAATAGTGCTCCGAAGCGTGAGTGTAGAATAAGCATTTGTTTGATACCAAACTGAGATTTTTATTCCATTTGCTTCAATGAGACTAAAGGTTTTAGGCTCTATGTTGCCATTTCTTAAAGAATATTTATCCCTCATTTTGTTCATTTGTTTGCGAGTAATTTCTGTATAACCTTTAGAATATTTTGTTGCCACTTCTGAGGCAATAGCCAAAGCTTTTTTATAATTAGAATCAAAAGTAATGCTAAAATCTATCCCATCCCAAACCGTTTTCATCCCTCCATGAGTATAATTAGCAAACATCGTTGTAAAAATATAATTATTAGGTACAAAAACAATTCGTCCTGCACGTCTGTTCTCTAAATATGTCGTTAGTGTTACATCTTCATGCATAGTAATACGTAGCATAGAAATATCCAGTACGTCTCCCACATAAGAATTTCCTTCCTTGCTGACGCGTATTCTATCCCCTACATGCACACTCCCTCCAATTACAATTACAAACCAACCCAAAATGCTCATAAACAAATCTTTCATGGCAATCGCCAATCCGGCTGAAGCAAACCCAAGTACCGCAACCAGATAAGTTACATTTTCCAAATATGCAAATAACAAAATCAAAATAATAATACTGATATTAAAAAAATTGATAATTTTACTAGCTGTGTAAGCACGTTCATTATCATGAATATAGCGTCTAACAAATACTTTTAATACCAAAGCCAAACCAATGCTAATAACAATAGCCAAACCAATAACAATTAATTTAAATATCTGTGCTTTAATTTGCAAAGTCAATTTTGCGATAATATCATCGGCATCTTTATTATAAATATCCATTGTTGTATTGAGAATATTTTGAGCGCTTTGGAGCTCTAATCGCTTTGTTCTGATTTGCTGTATTTCTTGGGTGGTCTGTTTTGTCTTCTCTAAAACAGAAAGTTCTTTTAAAAGCAAATATTTTTGATCCAAATCTTTTAAAATCCCTTCAAGATTTTTTTGATTTTTTCTCAGAAGGGCTTTTTGATTCTCTAAATTTTTGATAAAAGAAATACCTCCAATAATAGCAAATGGGTTAGAAATATTAGGAATATCAATAATTTGAGGTTTTTCAATAAGTTCTTTAAAAGGATTGTTTTTGTATTCATCTAACAATTCCTCTTGACGTTCCAGGGTCTCTAATCTGGAATTAAGAGAGCTGATTTTAAGCAAATCTGTATTTTTTGAACTTTTTAAATTCTTGAGTTCTTTTTTAATACTTTCAATTTCAGCATAAATTCGGTGATAGGTTTCGAAATTATCATATTTTTTAAGCCAAATACTATTGTTTGACAAAATTTTTTTATCAATACTTTCAATTTCAGATTTTAAATTTTGGACTGCAACAATGTTATTTGCCCCATAAATTAATCCGACCAATAAGCCAACTAAAAAAACAATTCTCAAGTCTTGCTCCATTTCTTCAGAATCTCTAAAATATCTTTTTTTAATATATTATCACATATTATCTTATCGCCAATACTATTGGGCAAAATAAATTTAATTTTTTGATGATGAGATTTTTTATCTAAAAAAAACTTATCGTAAAATGCCTCTATATCTTCAATACTATATTTTAAATCCAAACTATATTTTTCTAAAAGCGCATGTATTCTCTGAAATTCTTTCTCATCTAAATATCCCAAACTCAAAGCCAATTGGTTTGCCATTTTCATTCCAATAGCCACAGCCTCGCCATGCAAAAACTGCGAATAATTAGTTTCATTCTCAATAACATGTCCAAATGTATGTCCATAGTTAAGTGCTGCACGAATCCCTTCTTCTCTCTCATCCATAGATACAACATTAGCTTTAATCTCAATACACTTAGCAATAGCAGTTTGAAGATGGTGGGGGTTATCAAGGCTATTTTGTTCCAAAAAAACAAACAAATCCTCATCAAAACAAACTGCCATTTTAATCATTTCTGCCACACCGGCTCTAAACTCTCTGGGGGGCAAGCTTGAGAGAAAATCAGGACAAATATAAACCACGCTGGGTTGATGAAAAACACCTATAAGATTTTTTCCAAATTGATTATTAACCCCTGTTTTTCCTCCTACTGATGCATCTATTTGAGCAAGTAAGGTTGTAGGGACACTTACAAAATCAATCCCTCTGTGATAAATCCCACTTGCAAATCCAACCATATCACTCACTACACCCCCACCTAAAGCTATCATCAAAGATTTTCTATCCAATCTGGAACTAAAAGCAACTTCAAGAATATCTTGAAGGGTTTCTAAAGTCTTATAATTTTCACCATCCGGAATAATGCTTACATAAACTTCATCAGCTTGAATGTGTTTTAATAACCTATCTAAATACAATCCGGCAACTTTTGGATTGCTTATTACAAGCACCTTTCCTTTGTGAGTAATATTTTCAAGGTTACCAATTTTAATAGGATATTCTTTATTTTGAGTGCGAAGGAGTATTGTTTTCATTTTTTCACTTTCATTGAATGATTTCATTCTGTAATAGGTATAAAAATCTGTGGGTTATTATCCAGCATAAAAGATATTTTTTCCACTTTTGTAGAAGCAAACCAAAAAAATCGAGTTCTTGTAATGCATGCTTCAAAAGGCAAAACATGCAATACAGGTTGCTTAGTTTCTTTCAAAAATAAAATCGGATTTTTAGAATTGGTACGATTGAGTTTGATTTTTTTGTCAAAAATACGTGCAAGATTTTCATAATCTTGGGCAATTTGAGTCTGATAATGTCCATCAGGATCAAAATCATACAACATAATCTCTAATTTCATTTGAATAGAAATATCAAAAATAATTGATGAAATATTTTCCTCCTTACTCATTTCTTCATTTAAAATAACCACGCTTTCTTTTACGGATTCTATTCCTCTTGGGCATGTTTTTAACACAGGTGTGGTAATTTTAAATAACGCTTTGCGACGATGACGAGAACTAAAAATTTCTTTACCAATTACAACTAAACCAATCTTTTTTTGGCTATCTTCTTTAAGCTTGCGACTAAAATTGGATCCTTGATAATCTAAAGACACATTCACATCGGCTTCATCTAGGGATTTTATTTTTCTAAGTAATTCAAAATTAGCAGGATTTAAAACGCGTATAAAAAGCTTATCACTTCTAATATGTCTATGAATATATAAAGCTTGTTGGATATCACGCATTACAGATTTCTCTGATTGTAAAAGGGTATCTACATAAACATATATATCTTTTCCAAAAGGAGCAGGAAATTGACCGATATCACTTTTTATCTGACGATAAACATTATCAAGCACTTTTGGATCTCCGGCAACCAATAAAACATCAGTAGGTTGGATAACAATCGAATAACTGCTTAGTATAAATTCACCACTCCGATAAAGCCCTACAATTTTGTAATTTTTTTGTTGGATAGAACCGATATGACGATAAGCAAATACACTCCCAAAGGGCACTCCAATCTCCATTACTTCACCCTGCTCCAGACCGAAACCCTGCGGGATTAAAGGCACATTTGGAAGTCTCGCAACCAATCTTCCGGCAATAGTTTTTGCTTCATCAATCAAAACAACCTTATCGTCTTCAAAAATTTTAGGCAATGTAATTTCATCTTCATAAGCGCTCAAAACAATCCGAATATCTTTATGCCTGCTTTTAATAATTTCATAGACAATCTCACGTTCTTTTGGATTCTCCATAACAACAAACACATCACTAATATCATTATCTATAGCATTTAGAAGCCTATAAGAAGATGTTGGATCAAAAACTTGGAAATTAAATGTACTGGGAATTTTATCAGGGAGAAAATTTGAATCTTTTAAAATAACGATGTAAAGATTGTTGCTAAAATATTTTTCTAACACTGTCTCCAAAAATTTTTTTGCTACAATTCCATCAGCAATTAAAACAATTTTTTTCAAAAATGCCCCTTTTAGATTTTATATTTTTTAAGTTTCCCTTGTGAATCAAATAAGGTCTATCATTATACCAAAAGGTTTAAAATATGAATTTCAGAATTGATGCCACAGATAAACTGGCAAGAGCAACTACATTCAAACTTGCTCACTCTAATGTCCAAACACCAATTTTTATGCCCGTAGGCACACAAGCATGTATCAAGGGGCTTGACACACAAGATGTTCAAAATCTTCTTCAAACCAATCTCATTCTTGCTAATACTTATCATCTTTATTTGCGTGTCGGAGAAAAAGCCATCAAACAACTTGGAGGAATCCATGCTTTTATGGGATTTGAAGGGAATATTTTAACAGATAGTGGGGGATTTCAAGCTTTTAGTCTCAGCAAAAACATGAAAAAATGCGAAGATGGAATTGCCTTTAAATCACATATTGATGGAAGTAAGCATTTCTTCACTCCTCAAAAAGTCCTCGATATGCAATATGCCATTAATAGCGATATTATGATGGTACTTGATGATTTGGTGGGGTTACCTGCCCCCAAAGAACGTATCAAACTTTCAATTGAAAAAACCACCCAATGGGCAAAAGCAAGCCTACAATACCATATAGATCAAAAACAACGCGGATTAGCCCAAAATAATCATCTTTTTGGAATTGTCCAAGGAGGAGTAGATAAAGAATTTCGTATTTTAAGCGCCAATTCTTTAAGAGAACTTGAAGATTTTGATGGATATGCGATTGGGGGATTAGCTGTAGGGGAAAAAACCCAAGAAATGTATGAAAGTATTGAATGGACAACTCAATGTCTCCCCACCGATAAACCCAGATATTTAATGGGGGTAGGCACTCCTGAAAATATTATTGAAGCTATTGATAGAGGAGTGGATATGTTTGATTGTGTCATGCCCACCAGAAATGCCAGAAATGCCACTCTTTTTACTCAAAAAGGAAAAATCAGCATTAAATCTTCCCGATACAAGCTTGATGATACCCCTATTGATACCTCTTGTGATTGCTATACATGCAAAAATTATTCAAGAGCTTATTTACATCATCTTTTTAGATGCAATGAAATAACTTATCACCGCCTTAGCAGTATTCATAATCTCTATTATTATCTGCAACTTACAAAACAAGCAAGAGAAGCAATTATCAAAGGTAAATTTCAAGATTACAAAAAAAATTTTTACGATAGGCTCTATTGTGAAGCTTAATACATTTATTCCTCAAGATCCCAAAAGCTAAAATCTCATTAATTTTATAAATTTTTATCAAAAATAATGAAGAGTAATAACTTCTATAGAAAATAAAATCTTAGAGGTTTTTATTATCATTGTTAAGCAAAAATTGATTATCATGTCAAAGAAATATGGAATTAAAATTAGGAATTAATTCTTTGGAAGGAGATAGAATGCAAAATTTTATTAGCGATTACAAACAAACACAAAATATCCGAGAACAAGAGGGTATCCCTCCACTACCCCTAAATGCAGAAGCAGTAAAAAATATAATTGAAATTCTAAAAGATGTTTCTGCAAGCAAAGAGGACAGAGATTTTGCCAAAGAACTCTTGATTGAGCGAGTAAGTCCGGGCGTTGATGAAGGGGCGAAGGTAAAAGCTGAATTTTTAGGCAAAATTGCCAAAGAAGAAGTTATATGTAAAGATATTTCTGCCCTAGAAGCTATCAAGTATTTAGGCACTATGCTTGGAGGGTATAATGTAAAATATCTCATTGAGGGGATTAAACATACCAATGAAGCTATTGCTAAAGCCTCCGCAGAAGCATTAAAATATACTTTACTTGTATATGAAGGATTTGATGAAATTGCCGCCCTTAGCAAAACGAATCTTTTTGCAAAAGAAATTATCCACTCATGGGCGGATGCACAGTGGTTTTTAAACAGACCTCCACTCCCGGAAACCATGGAAATGTGCGTGTTAAAAATTGATGGAGAGACCAACACGGATGATCTTAGTCCGGCAAGCGATGCTTTTAGCAGGAGTGATATTCCTTTACATGCCAAAGCCATGCTTAAAAACCGCATCGATAATTATGAAGAACGTCTTAAAAATATCAAATCCAAAGGTATTCCTGTAGCCTATGTAGGAGATGTGGTTGGAACAGGGAGCTCAAGAAAATCAGCTTGCAACTCTATTATGTGGCATTTTGGGCATGAAATCCCCTATGTTCCCAACAAAAAAACCGGCGGGGTAGTGATTGGAGGGGTGATTGCACCGATTTTTTTCAATACTTGCGAAGACAGCGGGGCATTGCCTATTATCGCTGATGTCAAAGACATGAAAGAAGGTGATATTATCAAAATCTATCCCTACAAAGGCATCATTGAAAAAGACAACAAAACAATCAGCAACTTTACCCTCACACCCAATACTATTGTTGATGAAATACGAGCAGGCGGTCGTATTTCACTTATTATCGGCAGAGGATTAACTAACAAAGCAAGAAAATTCTTAGGACTGGGGGAATCTGAAGTCTTTGGGAAACCTGTCATTCCGGAAGACACACATAAAGGCTATACCTTAGCACAAAAAATCGTAGGAAAAGCTTGTGGTTTAACAGGAATACGAGCAGGGACTTATTGCGAACCTATAGTTACCACCGTGGGAAGTCAAGACACAACAGGAGCCATGACAAGGGATGAAGTTAAAGAATTGGCAAGTTTGAGTTTTAATGCTGATTTTGTTTTACAAAGTTTTTGCCATACTGCTGCATATCCCAAACCTGCTGATATTAGTTTGCAAGCAAGCCTTCCTGAGTTTATGACCACACGTGGAGGAGTTGCACTCCGTCCAAAAGATGGCATTATCCATTCATGGATCAATCGTATGTGTCTCCCGGATACATTAGGCACAGGAGGAGATAGCCACACCAGATTCCCTATTGGCATAAGTTTCCCTGCAGGAAGCGGGCTTGTAGCCTTTGGAGCTGTAACAGGTTCAATGCCCCTGAATATGCCGGAATCTGTTTTGGTGCGTTTCAAAGGCAAACTAAATGCAGGGATCACACTTAGAGATTTGGTCAATGCAATCCCTTATTATGCGATCAAACAAGGCTTACTTACCGTAGAAAAAAAAGGAAAGAAAAATATTTTTAATGGACGGATTTTGGAAATTGAAGGCTTAGGAGATATTAAAGTGGAGCAAGCATTTGAGCTTAGCGATGCAAGCGCAGAAAGAAGCGCCGGGGCTTGTAGTATTTTACTTAACAAAGAACCCATTATTGAATATTTGCAATCCAATATTGAGCTGATAGAAAAAATGATTGCTGATGGCTATCAAAATGCTACAACCTTGAAGCGTCGCGCAGATAAAATGCGTCAATGGATTGACAATCCTGTTTTGCTTCAACCTGACAAAGATGCCCAATATGCTGCCATTATTGAAATTGATTTGGCAGATATAAAAGAGCCTATTTTAGCTTGTCCTAATGATCCGGATGATGTAGCTACTCTAAGTGAGATTCTTCTTAATCCCCAAAGACCACATAATATTGATGAAGTCTTTATTGGAAGTTGTATGACCAATATTGGTCATTTTAGGGCTTTTGGAGAGATTATCAAAGGGACAGGTGTTTCACCCGCAAGAGTATGGATAGCTCCCCCCACAAAGATGGATGAAAAACAACTCACAAAAGAAGGTTATCTCTCAATATTTGGCGCTGCAGGTGCAAGGATGGAAGTCCCCGGCTGCAGTCTCTGCATGGGGAATCAAGCACGAGTAAAAGACAATGCTGTTGTATTTTCTACTTCTACAAGAAATTTTGATAATCGTATGGGCAAAGGAGCGCAAGTATATTTAGGAAGCGCTGAACTTGGTGCGGTATGCGCTTTGTTGGGTAGAATTCCAAGCGCAGATGAATACCTCAAATTAGTCCCTCAAAAGCTTGATCACAAAAAAGAAAATATTTATAAATATTTAAATTTTAATTTAATGGAAAATTTTAGCCTATAGTCTTAATAAATAACAAAAAATCTAATAGCCTTTTAAGAATTCCTATTTAAAAGAAGAAAAATGCTAGAAATTTGTAATATTTTCAAGATACAACAAAAAGATTTGGAAAATCAGAAATTGTATTTTTATACTATGATAGCCGGAATTTCAAAGTTCAAGGATTTTAGAGGGTTTGCAAGTTTTTTTAGAAAATCACACCAGAGGTTTTTACATTGATACAAAAGCTAAAAACTCTCTCTTTATTTAAAAATATTGATGATTCGCTTTTGGGCATTGTGCAAAATTTTAGTAAAATCAAATTCTATCCAAAAGATTTTATTTTATTTTATGAAGGAGATATACTGGATCATGTTTTGTTTTTATTAAGCGGATCGATTAATATTTATAAATTCGATCGCTTTGGTAATAAAAAATATCTCTATAGTATCTATGCCTCTAAAGAAGATAAGGATGATTTTTTGGCTATCAATGATATTGGTTTTACCCAATTGGAAACTTTTGGTAATGCTTGTGTTTATGAAAATAGCGAAGTTTTAAGTATTGATTATAAAAAACTTATAGATCTTGCCAAACAAAATAATGATTTATTTTTAAATCTATCCCAGCAAATTGTTTGTAAAAATGCGGTACTTAATGAAATCATTATGCGTGATATTGTTTTTGATGCAATTGCAAAACTTGCCTATATGCTAGATAAAAATCTCTATCGTTTTAATTTTATACAACGTCAAGAAGTTGCCTATCGGCTTAATATCCAACCTGAAACACTTTCCAGAATTCTCAAAAAACTTAAAACAGATGGCATTATAGAGACCAATGAGAACGGCAGTGTTTGTATTATTGATAAAAATAGATTACAAGAAATTTACAAAATATAGGAATAAAATGAAACTCGCTTTTAAAAACCCCATTTCCTCCAGACTTGCTGCAATTGCAGGGACTACTTTTATCGTAGTATTCATTGTGATGACTACTAATATTTATCTTAACAAAGAAAATCTTGCCTTAAGCGGTATTCTCAATAGTTTCAACCAACAAATACGTCTTTCTCAAACCATACTTAAAGAGACATATTTACGTAACTATAAAAATAGTAAAGATTTTAATGAACTTAATCAAGAAATGAAAAAATTTGAAGAAAAATTTAATGCTTTATATTATCAAGATAATATTGATAGCTTTTTTTGGCTAGATAAAAAAAATGCTAAAAGACTATTTGATGAGTTGCACACACAATGGCAAATGTTTAATAGCAATATCCGATCTTATCAAATTGCCGGAGCTAATTTATTTGTTGCCAAAAAGTTTCTTACCGCACACAATAAAAAACTCTTGGATCTGAGTGATAATATTGTTAAAGAAATGCTTAAAGCCAAATTTTCACAAGCACAAATCAATCTGGCAGGTAAGCAAAGAATGCTTTCTCAAAGAATGTCTTATCAACTCACCGTTTATACAAATACTCAAGAAAAAGAAATTTACAATGAATTTTTTAGATCTTTTGAGGCATATCAATCTGTAATTTTAGATTTCTACACTTCCCCTATTTATAAAACCAACCAACATTTATATAATGCCATCAAACAAAATTATGATTTTTGGCAAGAATACGCCTCCTATATCCATCAGGTTTTAACAAATCAAGAAGTCCTCAATACATCCTTGGACAAGATTAATGATTATGGAGGAGAACTCATAGAAAATCTTAAAAATATTTATAGTATTTATGACAAAGCTATCATAAAAACAGAATTGATATTCCATGTCTTTCAATATGTCGCAGTTGCAATGATTCTAGTAGTCATATTTGGGCTTTTATTTACTGCTTTTTGGGCTAAAAAACAAATTAAAAACTTCCTGGAATATTCCAAGGAACTCAGCATTGACAATCCTCCGCCCATTAAAATTGATGAGGATACAGAGCTTGCACAAGCAAGTAGAAATATCAATGATTTTATCCAACGTATTAAAAAAACTAAAGAAAACTCTCTTCTTGCTCAAAAACTTGGTGAACAAATCCATAATGAAATCTCAAATATTAGCACAGAAATCAAAGCGCATATGGAAGAAAAAGACTTAAGCCAAGAAGATAAAGAAAAAATCTATAAAGAAATTGGAATGAGTGAATACATTGCCATCCAATCTGGCGACGAACTTATTAATATTACTAAAAAACTTGAGAAATTAAATGATTCTATTGATAAATCCATTTATATTTATACTCACTGTCTAAATTGTAAAAATACCGGTGTAGATACTGAGATTAAAAGCAATACCAAAGACAAAAAAGCTTGAAATTACCCTTCAACATTATCAATCTTCAAAAAAGCTTGGGCATTACCTGAAGCTGAAGTAATATTCCCCACACTGCTTTGAGTGAGGTTTACCTTAGCCAGGGTTTGAGATAAATTCAAATCCTTGAGGGCAGAATTTTTT
>NZ_MLAO01000007.1 GCF_002272835.1 Helicobacter sp. 11S03491-1 | reverse complement strand
GGGGGGGGGGGGGGGGGGGGGGGGGGTGGGGGGGGGGGGGGGGGGGGGGGGGGGAGGAGGGGGGGGGGGGGGGGGGGGGGGGGGGGGGGGGGGGGGGGGGGGGGGGGGGGGGGGGGGGGGGGGGGGGGGAGGGGGGGGGGGGGGGGGGGGGGGGGGGGGGGGGGGGGGGGGAATGAATATAGGTCTCAATGTGGCCAGACAATCAAAATTGCAAGGTGGATGGCAATATGTGATGGTAACAAATACATTGGTCGATTGTTGTTTGATGGGCGGAGGCAATACAGGCGCAGGGAATATTTTCCCCCTATACCTTTACAAAACCTTCCAAGCCTTCAAGTTGATCAAAAATACGTTGAAGTAAAAAGAATGCACAATATTGGTTTGGTGTGTAATAGGGGGTGTAAGCTTGAAGAGGTGGATAATATATTTATTACGCAAGGTTTGCTTGATTTTCATTTGGTTGGATCCGGGAGTTATGTATTTCCGCTTTATCTTTATCCAAATACTTGACATCAAACTTAGAAAGGAGAAGAATTTTGGAACTATTGCCGGAAGAAGTAGGTAAGTCTTTTTATGAAGATATTAAAGATAAAAATAACATAATTGAACTGCCAAAAAATATTTATAATGCGAAATCTAAGAAGATTTTCATCAATAGAAGTTTGTATTTCACTAATGTTTTACCTGAGGTATGGGAATATAAAATCGGGGGCTATCAAGTCTTGGATAAATATCTAAAATCGCATAAAGATGAAATGATTGATATAGAATATTTTTCAAAAATTATCAAGACATTGCATGAGAGCCTTCAATTAGAATCTGAGATAGCAAAATGCAGTTGGTAGATAACTTTGGAGAAAAATTGCCCTTGTATGTTTTTGCCACTCAACGGCATATGAATGAATTTTATCGCGGTTTTCAAGATGGATTTTTACCTCAAGCAATGCGTGTAGGAGAGTTTTTTTCCGGTGTTGTATTTACCCCTTTTTTAAAGGCGATTCCAAAAAATATTCGAAAAATCTTTTTGCTTAATATTATTTCCAAAACCCGGAATTTAACTCAAAGTATTGTATTTGAAAAAAGTTTTTTGGGATATTTGGAGAGCAGTTCATTTTTGTTTAATTTTTTTGATGAAATGGCATTGTTTTTGGTAGATATAAGTCAAATTCCCTTGAAAGATACTTATGGAGATTATGAAGATCATCTAAAAATTCTTTTTGAAATTTATGAAAAATATTCTCTCAAACTCAAAGAAAATGGATTTTATGATATCTTAAAGGGGGATGATTATCAAATTTTGAGAGAGTATTTTGAAAATATTTCTTGTATAGAGTTTTATTTAGATGGATTTTTATCTACTCAAGAAAAAAATATTTTAACACAAATTGCACAAATTGTGCCTGTATTTTTGCATATCAAATGCGATGGTTATAATATTTCTCATTTCAAATTTTTGTCTATACCTTTAGAAATAAATTATTCTTATAAGATTGATTTTAAAACTTCTGAAATTCTTTTAAAAACTCCCATGAATACAATAGGCGAAATAGAGATTTTTGCTTTTAGTTCCAGAATATCTCAAGTAGCTTTAGTTTTTGAGAGGATTAATAAATGGCTGGAATCAGGGATTGATGAAGAAAAAGTTGCTATTATTACTCCGGATGAGGATTTTGTCAAATATTTGAAACTCTTAGATAAATATAATAATCTTAACTTTGCAATGGGAAAAAAGATTGAGGATTATTATTTTGTTCAAATGCTCAAAAAAGAATTAAAAATTCTTAAAAAAACATCCTTAAATGGTGAAAAACACCCTCTTGAATGGCTTGATGATTTTATTAAAGAATTGTTGCACAAAAGCGGGGAGGAAGAGTTTATCCAAAAATTTCATGATAGAATCTTTGATTTATATAAAAAAATTAAAGATAATTTTGATGGGTTTAGCTACGCTGAAATTTTGGAGTTATATTTATTGGATTTATTGGACATTAGAATTGATGATGTAAGTGGGGGAAAAGTCCGAGTAATGGGCGTTTTAGAATCTAGAGGATTAAGTTTTGATAGGGTGGTAATACTAGATTTTAATGAGCATTTAGTCCCTAGCCTTAAAGATAGTGACATGTTTTTGAATACAAATATTAGAAAATCATTGGGAATTCCGACTCTAAGAGATAGGCAGGATTTACAAAAACATTATTATTTGCAAATTCTCAAGAATACCCAAAAAATAGATATAGCATTTGTAAATACTGAGAGCGCCTCATATTCTAAAATGCTTGATGAGTTGGATTTAAGCAGCAAGATTCAAAATGGGGATGAAAAATATCGAATCTTTCCCTCCAATCAAGAAAAAATCTATCAAAAAGAAAATTTTTCTGTCAAACTGCCTGATGATTTTGTGTTTTCATCCTCAAGGCTTGAGAGTTTTTTGGCTTGTAAAAGAAAATTTTATTATGCTTATTTGGATAAGCTAAACCCGCCTAAAAGTACAAGTGGAGAAGTAAGCAGTGTGTTGCATCAAATTTTAAGTGCCGGCTATAAAAAATATATTCAAAAATCTCCTGATATTTTTTCTATCCAACAAGATGTGCAAAATCAAGTTGATCTATCTTTTTTTGATGTTCAAATAGATAAACTTAAGCTTCAAATAGACAATCAAGATCTTGAAAAATTTTGGCAAAATGAATACGCGCGAGTTAAGGAAGGGATTGTGGTTTTGGGTTGTGAGAAAGAATTTAGGACTTCCATAGGAGGGTTTGAGTTTATCGGGAGGATAGATAGAATCGATAGTTTAAAAGATGAGGTTTTATTGATTGATTATAAGCTCAAAAAGAGCCTTGCCCGGGATTTGAAATCCGGCTTTCAGTTGGCTGTTTATGCGCATGGTGCCAGGGCTTTGGGATATGATGGGAAGATAAGGGGATATTTTTATGATCTCAAAGAGGGCAAACTCAAAGAACAAGAAGATTTGAATGAAAAATTAGAAGAATTAGAAAATATATTGAAAATTTTTGAAGATGAAATTGATTTTGAAACAACTCAAGAGAAGAAAAATTGCAGATATTGTCCATTTACAGACATATGTGGGGTGCAAGTTTAGTCCTTTAACGCAGCGATTTGTTCTTTAGATACGATGGTGAATTTTGTATTTTCATTGTATTTAGAATTTCTAGCTTCATCAAGAAGTTGTCTTACATCAATATTGACAAAAGGATCAATATAACCTAACTCAAATTTTTGGGTATTGATGCTTGAATAAAATTCTGCTTCTCTTTTGATAATGACAACACTGTAGTTTTTGGATATAGACATAATTTGAATTTTTAAGGCAATTTCGATTTTTTGATTTGTGGTAAAAATTAAGAATTTTTTTTCATGAGCTTGTTTATAATCAAAGTAATAATCATAAACTATTTTGTCATTTTCACCAAGTTTATTCTTGTCGAGCCTGCGTAAGTACTGCCCTAGAAAAGTCATTGTGCAATAAGACTCATTAATATCATGTTTGAAAAACATATTTTTGATTGCAGTTGAACTCATGCCAAGTTTCCAGATTTTGTCATCAAGACGAGTGGCACAAATATCCATAGCTTCTTTTGTTTTGTTAATAAGAAGTTCATAGAATTTTTTAAAAACAGCTTCGAATACTTTGAAATATTGCTGTTTGAATGCTTCTTCCAGTTTGGACAGACTCTCAAGTGTGCGTTTTAGAATTTTAACTTCTTCTTCAGATTTTGCAATAATAAGTCGGATATTATCAAGTTTTATATTCAGGGTTTTTTCGTCATTTTTTTTATTTTCAAGTTTTAGTTTGATTTGTTTAGTTTCATAAATGCTATTTTTAATCTTGTTGTTGAGTTGCAAGATTTTTTCTCTTGTGCTTAAGATAGCCTTGAGAACACCTCGATAGTTGTACTGCATTTCTAAAAAGCTATTTTCATAAATTTTTTCAATATTAATATTAGTGTGTTTGATAAAATTTTTATAAGAATATTCAAGTCGATTGAGCGTTTGAAGGTCATTTGCAAAAGTATCCAGAGTGATAACCCTATCTGTGAAAACCAAATAATCCATAGCTTTAAGCAAAAAACGTTTGGTGTGTAAGTAGTTGATTTTGAAATTAAAATTTGTATCATTTTCATTTGTGATCGTATTGATTGCGCTAAATTCTTGAGTAAAATATTCCTTAAGGCAGTCTTGCACAGAAGAGGAGGGTTCTATGGATTTGAGTGTAAAATAATTTGTTTCTTTAAAAATTTTTTGGACTATTTGGTTTCTAATATCTTGTTCTTTTTGTTTGAGTTCTTCATCTGTATTGCTTTTCCAAAAATCAGCTTCTTTGATGAGGGAATCAGGAGGAAAATCTTGGTAGTAAGAAGCTTTGGCATTAGTGATAGAATACCCGTTGGTATCACACCGAAATTCTACATACATCCCCACTACAGGAAGAAATCTCGTATCATGCCAACTTTCTTTTCTAAGTTCAAAGATTTTTTTGGAAGAGTTCGTTACTACTCCTGAACCTGTTGAAATAGAATATCTTAAAATTTTTCCATGCATTCTTCTTCCTAAATTTGTTGATAAGTGTTACTATGCTATAATTTCAGTTTTTAAAATTTAGCTATATTAAGGATAAGTTATTAAGCAATTATACCTATTTGTAATTTTTTCTGCAATATTAATATTTTTTTCCATTGCTACAATATTTGGAAATAGCGGTCTTGTAGGAAAATTTGGCATTTTTTTTGCACAAATAAATATCAACTTTTTTGGATATTTTGCATATTTTTACTTATTGCTTTTGATTTATCCCATTTATCGTGTATATGTTAATCCCAAGTTTAATCAACGTCGGATTGAATTGATTCTTGGGGGTATTTTAGGGTTTGTAGCATTGTTGATTTTGCAGGCAATGGTATCTGAAAAAGGACTCATAGGGCAGGCTATTTTGGAATTTTTGTATCCATTTATAGGCTATTTTGGAATTTTTGTTTTAGCACTCATGATGATTTTTATCTCTTATGTAATATTTTTTCCAAAAAATTTCACAAAATTTTTAAATATTTGCAAGGATTATTGCGGACGTTTAAGAGAGTATATTAAAGATTTATGGAAGGATTTCCAATCCCCAAAAATCAAAGTATTTCCAAGTATTTCAAATGAAGAAATTTTTGATCCTCAAGTTTGTGTGCCAAAAGATCCTGAAATAAAAGATCCTGAAATAAAATTTGAATTTGATGAGAATAATATTAAGGTAACTTATAGCATCATGGAAGATCAGATAGAAAATGAAAAAAAATATGCAAACATGGTGAGATTGGTAGGTGAAGATGAAGAAGGGGAAGTCAGAGAAGGCAATATTGAGAGAGTATTAAATCGTAATAAGCAGTTTTTTGAAGAATTGAGCCTGAAACATTTTAGTGATTATGCAAATAATTCTGTAATCAAGACCAAAAATTCTTCCTTCTTTTGTGATGCCCTTAAAGATACATCCTCGCAAATACAAATAAGTAAATTAGACTCTCAAAATAATATTATAAAACAACAAGATAAGATGGACTTGAATTGTAATTTTGATTTTGCAACACAGGTACAACCTTACAATCAAGAGTCTCTTGAGAAACAAAAAACCAATCCGGATGAAGATAAAAGTTTCTTTAATATAAAAAATATGATCAATAAAGAAGAAAAAGAAGAAAATATAGATGGAATCAATGAAAAAACACAAGAACCTATATCTTTTGTAAAGTTTTTAAAACAAAAGAATTTGATTGTGAAAGAATTGAGTGAAAATACTCAACTTCTTCAAGAGCTTGAATATGGCGAACTTGAAAAACCAAAAGATTACAAGTTGCCAAGCACAGATCTTTTGGAGATGCCAAAAATACAATCTATGCAAATTGATGAAAATGAAATAGATCAAAAAATTCAAGATTTGCTCATCAAGCTTAGAATGTTTAAAATTGATGGTGATATTGCCAGAACTTATTCAGGTCCTATTGTAACGACTTTTGAATTTCGCCCTGCACCCAACGTAAAAGTCAGTCGAATTTTGACATTAGAAGATGATTTGGCAATGGCGCTGCGTGCGCAGTCTATCCGAATCCAAGCTCCTATACCCGGAAAAGATGTGGTGGGTATTGAAATCCCCAATGCCAAGACAGAAACTATTTATCTCAGAGAGATTTTAGAAAGTGATGTATTTAAAAATTCTGCTTCGCCTTTGACTCTTGCGCTTGGCAAGGATATTGTTGGAAACCCTTTTGTTACTGACTTGAAAAAATTACCTCATATTTTGATCGCAGGAACTACCGGAAGCGGGAAGAGTGTAGGGGTAAATGCTATGATATTATCATTGCTTTTTAGAAACTCTCCGGATAATTTGAAATTAATCATGATAGATCCAAAAATGGTCGAATTTAGCATGTATAGTGATATTCCTCATCTTCTTACTCCTATTATCACTAATCCCAAAAAAGCAATTGCAGCTTTAGGAAGCGCCGTTAATGAAATGGAGAGACGTTATCAGATTATGAGTCAAACAAGGACAAAGAATATTGATAAATATAATCCTAAAGCCAAGCAAGAAGGGCTTGAAGTATTTCCTTTTTTGGTGATTATTATTGATGAATTAGCAGACTTGATGATGACCGGAGGCAAAGAGGCTGAATTTCCTATAGCTAGAATAGCGCAAATGGGAAGAGCCGCAGGGCTTCATTTGATTGTGGCAACACAGCGTCCTAGCGTTGATGTGGTAACCGGTCTTATCAAAACTAATCTTCCCTCAAGAATTAGTTTCAAGGTGGGTTCTAAGGTGGATTCCAGAGTAGTTCTGGATACTGAAGGGGCTCAAAGTTTATTGGGAAGAGGAGATATGCTTTTTACACCCCCCGGAATAGGAGGGGTTGTAAGATTGCATGCACCATGGGCATCAGAAGAAGAGATTGAGGAGATTGTGAAATTTATCAAGTCTCAAAGAGAGGTTGCATATGATAAGAATTTTTTAATAGATGAACCTGATTTATTGATTCCAAGCACCCCTATTGAGGGAGGAGAGCTTATTGATGAGGCAAAACGAATTATTTTGCAAGATAAAAAAACTTCTATTAGTTATATTCAAAGAAAGCTTGGTGTAGGATACAATAAGGCTGCTTCTATTATTGAAGAGCTTGAAAAACAAGGTTTTCTTTCGCCTCCAAACACAAAAGGTTTGCGAGAGATTGTTGGCAGATAGAGGGGATGAATTTTTTATTTTTAAATTTTGTTATGCTAATATTTATGTGTTTTTGAATAACATTCTTTAAAATATTCATTTATTAAGGATATCTATGTGGATTACAAGGCAAATTAGTCCAAATTTTCGTCAAGAATATACTGCAGAAACAAAAATACTTGATGTGAGAAGCACTGAGCATATTTTAGAGATTTTTAAAAGTGATGATTTTGAGCAAATTGCCATAATTGATGAAAAATACATGTTACTAAAAAAATATCTTTATGTTGAAAGCGAGCTTAATGCCCAAATAGCTACATGTTCTCATCCTGCTCCTCACAATGCTTTGATACTGGGAGGGTTTAATTTAGAGGTTGCTTATGAGCTTTTGAGGCATCAAGAATTGTCTGTAGATTTTGTTCAAAATGATGATAAGATTCTTGATTCTTTGATTAGTTTTTTGCCTCACTTTTCGTTGGTAACAAAAGATGATCGTTTTAAGCGATATCAAAAAGCTATTGATTTAGAAATTAAAAAATATGATTTGGTTATTTGTCTCAATCAGCCCAACAAGCATGAAATAGATGGCATTAGCAGATTGTTAAGCAAAGAGGGGATATTGATTTTTGCTACTAAACATCCTCTGCTTGAGTTTGATAGTTTTAAAATGAGTCTCTTAAACGCAGGAGAATTTTTTGAAATTGTCATGCCTTTTTTTGCTCCTTTGTCTATTCTTGCAGATAAAGGGTTTGTTTTTGCTTCCAAGCGATACCACCCGTTGGCTGATATGTTACTGCAAAAAATAGATATGCTTGAGGGATTAAAATATTATAATGCAGATATTCACCAAGGAGCTTTTGGGTTGCCTCATATTTTGTTAAACCAACTCAAAGGTGTTTTAAAGAACTAATGATATGAAATTACATTATGGAATTGTTCTGACAGGAGGAATAGCTTGCGGGAAAAGCACAATTTCAAGCATACTTTTGATGTATGGTTATACAGTCATAGACGCAGATAAGATTGCCCATCAGGTTTTAAATAAAAATAAAAACTCAGTTTTGAAGCTTTTTGGAGAAGATAAAGATATCCTTACTATAACAGGAGAGATTGATAGAAAAAAACTAGGTAAAATTGTTTTTAATGATGTTTCATCTCGTAAAAAACTTGAGAATCTCTTACACCCAAAAATCCGGCAAGAAATATTTACCTTAGCAGAAAAATTAGAATCTCACCAACAATATTATTTTTTGGATATTCCATTATTTTTTGAAATAGGGGGTAGATTGGTTTATCAGGCACATAAAGTTTTGCTCGCTTATATCCCCAAAGAAATTCAGGTTCAAAGGATTGTCAAAAGAGATTTTATTGATTCAAAAGAAGCGCTTAAAAGAATACAAGCACAAATAGATATTGAAGAAAAAAGAATTCAAAGCGATGTTGTGATTGAAAATACAGGAGGACTTAAAGAATTGCAAAAAAAAGTTGAGGATTTTTTGGAAACTCTCTCTTGAGTAGTTTTTTATAAGCAATAAAATTTTATAATTCGGTAGAAATAAAACTAACTTAAATAAGGATGTATCGAATGGTTACATTGAAAAAAGCCCTATCTCTTACCCAAGAAGAACTCAAAGAGATCAAAAAAGAAATCACTCACCAAGTCCATGAAAATTCTGAATTAAATGCCTATATTGATGAACCTGTGGAAAGCATATCCAGTGGGGTTCCTATTTTAATTAAGGACAATATTAATGTCAAAAATTGGGAAATCACTTGCGCAAGTAAAATTCTCAAAGGCTATGTTTCTCCTTATAATGCAAGCGTGATTGAAAAACTTCATCAAAGTGGAATGTGCGCTTACGGGAGAGCCAATATGGATGAATTTGCTATGGGAAGTACAACAGAAACCAGTTGTTATGGAAAGACAAAAAATCCTCGTGATACTTCAAGAGTTCCGGGGGGAAGTTCCGGAGGGAGTGCAGCAGCAGTCGCAGGTGGCTTTGCCATAGCAGCATTAGGGAGCGATACGGGAGGTTCAATCAGACAGCCGGCAGGGTATTGTGGTTGTGTTGGATTAAAACCTACTTACGGGAGAGTGAGCAGATATGGACTGATAGCCTATAGTTCAAGTCTGGATCAAATTGGTCCAATCACTCAAAATGTTGAAGATTGCGCTATATTGTTTGATGCAATTAGCGGTCATGATAAGATGGATTCTACAAGCGCTTTATTGCCATCTACGCAAACATTTTCAAAATTAGACAGAGATAGACGTTTTAAAATAGCTATTTTAGATGGTTATCTCAAAGATGCAGATATTGAGATTCAAAGAGCATATCAAGAGACTATAAGGACTTTAGAATCAATGGGGCACCAAATTGTCTCTAAAACAATGTTGGATACAAGCTATCATATTTCGACTTATTATATCATTTGCACAGCCGAAGCCAGTTCGAATTTGGCAAGATTTGATGGGGTGAGGTATGGTAACAGAGCCCAACATGTGGATAATCTCAAGGATTTGTATATCAAAACAAGAAGTCAGGGGTTTGGAGAAGAGGTCAAAAGAAGAATTATGCTTGGCAGTTTTGTGCTTAGTAGTGGGTATTATGATGCTTATTATTCAAAAGCTCAAAAAATAAGAAAATTAATCCACAAACAGTATGAAGATATTTTTTGTGATGCAGACATGATCCTTAGTCCTGTAGCTCCAAGTGTAGCGCCAAAATTTGGAGCTACACATTCTCCTCTTGAAATGTATTTAAGTGATATTTACACCATTGGTGTTAATCTTGCCGGATTGCCTTGTATTTCATTGCCAATAGGAAAATCTAAGGAAGGCTTGCCTGTAGCCATGCAATTAATAGGAAAAAGTTTTGATGAACAAAGTTTATTGGATGCATCTTATGGGCTTGAACAAAATTTAGATATACATTTTGATTAGGAGAAAAAATGAAACTTATACAAAAAGCCTTGACTTTTGAAGATATTTTATTAGTCCCGGGATATTCAGAAATATTACCTAAGGAAGTTTGTATTGTTTCAAAGCTTACGAAAAACATTGCTTTAAACATTCCTTTTGTAAGCGCAGCAATGGATACGGTAACTGAATACAGAACAGCCATTGCAATGGCAAGATTAGGTGGGTTGGGGATTATTCATAAAAATATGGACATAGCTTCTCAAATCAATCAAATTAAAAAAGTGAAAAAAAGTGAAAGTGGTATTATCACTGATCCAATTTATATTCAAGCTGATAGAAGTCTGGCAGATGCAAAGGCGATTACAGATAATTATAAAATTTCAGGTGTGCCTGTTGTTGATAAAAATGGACTTTTGATTGGTATATTAACCAATAGAGATGTGAGGTTTGAGACAGATTTAAGCAAAAGAGTTGGAGATGTAATGACAAAAGCTCCTCTCATTACAGCTCATGTAGGGATTAGTTTAGAAGAAGCAAGAGAGATTATGCACCAACATAGGATTGAAAAACTTCCAATTGTCGATGATAAAAATATTTTAAAAGGTTTGATTACCATTAAAGATATTCAAAAGCGTATTGAATACCCTAATGCAAATAAAGATGAGCTTGGACGTTTGAGAGTTGGGGCAGCTATTGGTGTAAATCAGCTTGATAGGGCAGAGGCATTGGTAACAGCAGGTGTAGATGTATTGGTTTTAGATAGCGCTCATGGACATTCTATAAATGTCATCCGAACACTTGAGAGTATTAAAAATAAACTAAAGATAGATGTAATTGTAGGGAATGTTGTTACTCCAAAAGCAACACAAGATCTCATCAAAGCCGGAGCAGATGCTATAAAAGTGGGTATTGGTCCCGGTAGCATTTGTACAACGAGGATTGTTGCAGGGGTAGGAATGCCTCAAATTTCTGCGATTGATGGGTGTTCTAATGTCGGGAGAAAATATGGCGTGCCAATTATTGCAGATGGTGGGATCAAATATTCAGGTGATGTTTCTAAGGCACTTGCAGTTGGCGCTTCCAGTGTCATGATAGGAAGTTTGCTTGCCGGGACAGAGGAATCTCCGGGAGACTTGATGATTTTTCAAGGGAGACAATATAAAAGTTATCGTGGTATGGGGAGTATTGGGGCAATGGCAAAAGGGAGTGCCGATAGGTATTTTCAAGAAGGAACTGCTCAAGAAAAACTTGTACCTGAGGGAATTGAGGGTAGAGTCCCCTATAGAGGCAAAATAAGAGATGTTATACACCAACTTGTAGGAGGACTTCGATCGTCTATGGGTTATTTGGGAAGCAGAAGTATAGAGGCATTATGGGAGAGTGCAGAGTTTATAGAAATCACTTCTGCAGGACTTAGAGAATCTCATGTGCATGATGTAGATATTACCAAAGAAGCTCCAAATTACCATGGATAAAAATGGATACAATTATAAGCAATGATGGGAGTCTTACGGCATTTAACGAAGAATTTAAAGAATGTTATCATAGCTTAAAAGATGGAGCTTATACAGAGACTTTATACAAACACGTCTTACCTCCTATTGAATACACTCATTTATTCAAGCAGCAACATTTAAGGATTTTGGATATTTGTTTTGGACTGGGATATAATTGTTTTGCAACAATTGCTCAATACTTGAAGATGTCTTATGAAGGAAATCTTCAGATTTTTTCGCCTGAAAAAGATGAGGATATTTTTAAAAAAATTTTGTCGTTAAAATATCCCGATGCCCTCTGTGGTATTCAGATTCCAAAAATTATAAAACAATTGCAATCAAAAAGACAGGCTTTTATTGGATCAAATATAAAATTAGAAATATTTTTAGGAGATGCTAGAGAATATTTGGAAAATTTTAAACCCGCTAGTATTGACATTGTTTATCAAGATGCTTTTAGTCCAAAAACAAACCCTGAACTCTGGAATGAAACATACTTTAAACAATTATTTAAACTCACTCATGGGCAATCTCTCATAACAACTTATTCTGTAAATGCTACGATCCGCCATTGTGCAAGAAATGTAGGGTTTTTGGTATATGAATACAAAAATCCCTACACAAGAAAAAGCACTTTATTAAGCAAAAAACCTCTCATAGAGAACGAAAATATTAAACTATGGAAAAATAACTCTACTTATGCTTGATATTTTTATCCAATATGGACTTGACCTCTTTAACACTGTCCGGATTAGTGGATAAAAAGATTTCTACGCGGTTATTTTTAGCTTTATTTTCTACTGAATTATTGGGCGCAATGGGTTTGTATTTTCCATAAGAAGAAAAAGATAATTGATTGGGAGAAATTCCATTTTGTATCAACGCTTTCATAACACTCAATGCCCGATTTGCAGCTAAATCATAATGATCTCTGAAAGTTGAAGTTTTTGGCAATGCAGAGTCATCTGTATATCCTCTGACATCTATCATTACTTCAGGGGGAAGTTTTTTGATGATTTGAGAAATCCGTTTAATATACATTATCATATCGCTATTAGAAATATCTGCACTTCCTTGTTTGAAAATCAAATTCGCAGGTAGTTTTAAAACAACGCCTTGTTCAATTTGTTCTAAAATCCCTCCTTCTTCAACCATATTTTCAAGTTGAGCAACATTGTCAATAGAAATAGAAGAAGCGCTTTGTTGGGATTGATGGATTTTTTCGCCATTTGTATCTTCAGATTCTTCTCCGGGATTTGGAGGAATAGGCATAACCGGTTGCATTGCTTCAGGTTTGGCAGTTGCATCAAAAATTTTGATAAATTCCAATTTCAAAGCTTCAAGTTTGGATTTATTGGTAGCTGAAATTGCATAAAGCGCGATAAAAAGTGCAAGTAATAATGAGAGAAAGTCTGCATAAGGGACAGCCCATTTTTCTCCTGCGGGACACTCTTGAGGTTTTTTCTTTTTTGCCATTTTTATAATACCTTATTCAAACTGAGAAATCTTTGGTTCATCCGGTCCTAGGAAACTTAATAATTTGGCTTCCAGGCTTCTGGGATTATCTCCATTAGCAATTCCAATGACCCCCTCAAGGACAACAATTTTTTCTTTGACAATATCTTTTGATTTTGCTTTTAATTTATTTCCCCAAGGTCCAAATATGGCATAACTGCACATAATCCCGGTTACAGTTGCGGTAAAAGCTCCTGCAATCCCTGCAGCCATCTCAGCAGGATTGTCAAGTTTTTGAAGAGCCAACATCAATCCCATAACAGCCCCGACAAGACCAAAAGTAGGAGCAGATTCCCCGGCTAAGATCCAATAATGGGCAGCTCCATGATAATACTCTTCAAGTTCTTCAATTTGAACTTCCATATCTTCTCGCACTGCTTTGGCATCTTTGCCATCAATAATCATCGAAAGCGCTTCGCGTGTAAAATCATCTTCGACTTGCGCTGCTTTAGCTTCAAGTGATAAAACACCATCTCTTCTTGCTAAAGTGGCAAATTCTATTAGTTGTCTAATAGTAGAGTTAAGATTGACTTTTGAACCAAGAAATATAATTTTGAGTTCTTTATACGCTGCTTTTACAAAACGTGCATGCGTTCCTGTCATCGCAGAAAATAATGTCGTAGGAAGAATAATAATAACAGAGCTGAGATGAATGATATGTAGTGGATTTCCCCCTTCCAGAATATCACCCAAAGAAATAGCAGCCAGAGCAAGAACCATACCTAACAGAGTTGAGAGATCCATTTTTTCCTATCTTAAATTATTGATTTTTTTGCGATTAATTATACTAAAGATCGACTAAAAATTTTAAATTTTTATTTTTTCTTCATAAACTTTTGTTTCCTTGATTCTAAAAGATACAATTTTGGGAATAGGTATGAGTGTTATAATACAATAGCTTTGCCTGGAGTCGTAAAAATATTTTAAATCTTCTTCTGAAGGATAGGGTTTTGAAAAAGGATGAGAATGAAAAATCCCTACAATTTCAAGGTTTTGTTTTTTAGCTCTTTGGAGTGAATCAAGTTGCCCTTGAGGGGAAAGCATAAAGAAATGTTCCGAATTTTGATGTATATTTTGAATCTTAAAAATTTCTTTGATATGATTTTGTTCATCAGATTCTTGTTTGCCCAATAAATAGCCACAACATTCATTAGGAGAATGAAATTTGGCATAAGCTATTAATTCCTCATAGAGTAATTGATTGAGGTAGATCATTGTGGATAATCCTTAAGCTCTTTGATACCGTTTTTACCGCATATGCGACATTCGGGATTTTTGGATACATCAATTTTGCGAAAATCCATTGTTTTAGTATCTATCATTAAAAGTTTATTCGTAAGCAAATCTCCTAAATTTAAAAGATATTTAATTGCTTCAGTAGCTTGAATACAACCAATAATCCCGGGTACAACACCAAATAATCCGGCTCTAAAAGAGGGGTTTAATTCTACAGGTGGAGGGGTATCAAATGCACAAGCAAAACAAGCGCTTTTATGTGGTAATATTGTCATTGTTTGCCCTCTATATTTTAACACGCCTGCATGAGAATAAGGCTTATTAGCTAAAATACAGGCATCATTGATGAGAAATTTACCTGCAAAATTATCTGTAGCATCAATAACAAAATCATAGTCATTGAGGATTTTTACCCCATTATGCGAAGTAAATTTTTCAAAATAAGTCTCAACTTTTATTTCAGGATTAATAGCAAGCATTTTGGCTTTTGCAGAATCTGTTTTGGAGGTGGAAATCTCTTGTGTGGTGTGAATAATTTGTCTTTGAAGATTACTGATTTCTATGATGTCAAAATCTAAAATTCCAATTCTTCCTATTCCTGCAGCAGCCAAATACATGGCATTAGGCGATCCAAGCCCACCTGCTCCGATGATAAGCACACTTGAATCCAATAGCTTTTCTTGACCTTCTTCGCCAACATCTTCAAGCATAATATGTCGTAAATAGCGTTCTTTTTGATTTTGTGTCAGTTTCATTGTTTTTCCTTTAAATTTTCTGTATCCAGAAGCCAACATTTCGTTGTTCTTGAAGTAAAGAAGTTTTTTCCCCATGTCCGGGGTAAATAATTTTATCTACGTTTATAGGGATTTGTTGAAATCTCATCAGAGAATCTTTCATGTCTTTGGGGTTTGAATAAGGAAAATCATACCTGCCAATTGAGCGGTGGAATATAAAATCGCCACTAAAAATTGCACTATCAATTTCAATCATAGAACATCCGGGTGTATGACCGGGAAAATGCCAATATGTAATTTCAAAATCATGGATACTAAAAGTTTTGCTTGATTTTTTACATTCAATGAGATGGTTGGGGATGCAAGGGTTAAGACCTGTTTGAAAACAATCACTCTCAAGCATAAAAGCGTCTTCTTTGGGGCAATAAATAGGTATATTTGAAAGAGAAGATTTCAAATCTGCCAAACTCCAAATATGATCATAATGACCATGTGTAACTAGTATAGCCAGGGGATTTTTTGTGTTTTCAAGTACCCATTGAGTTGCTCCAATACCGGGATCTATAATGAGTTCTCCTCGGGTATTTTTGAGTATATAACAGTTTGTTTGCGGAGCTCCAAAGGCTTTTATAAGTAGCTCTATCAATTTTATTCCTTAATCCAATGAAATATTTTAGGGTTAATTTTATCTAAATGTTTGCAAAAGATTTATAAATATTACAAGAAAAATAGTAAAATTAAAAAAATATACCGTCAAAAAAGGGTAGATGATGTTTGATAAAAATTACAAAATTGATGATTTGATGGGGTTTGATGAAGAATATGTGTTGCATACCTATACGCGTAAAAAAATTCGCTTTGCTTATGGAGAGGGATGCAAATTATATACTCCTTGCAGCAAAGAATTTATTGATTTTGGAAGCGGGATTGGAGTTTGTAGTGTAGGGCATGGAAATAAAAAACTGGCTCAAGATATTGCCCATCAGGCTAGAGATTTGATTCATCTATCTAATCTTTATTTGATAGAACCTCAAGCATTGTTGGCTAAGAAAATAATAGAGCTTTGTGGGTATGATATGAGGGTGTTTTTTAGTAATTCAGGTGCCGAAGCCAATGAATGTGCCATAAAAATTGCCAGGAAATTTGGAGAAAAAAATGGAAAAATTGATAGATATAAAATCATCACTTTAGAATCAAGTTTTCATGGACGCACAATAAGCACACTTAAGGCTACAGGTCAAGATAGAATGCACCAACATTTCGCGCCTTTTCCGGATGGGTTTATGCGCGCAAAGGATATAGATGATATTTATAATGTGATAGATTCAAAAACTTGTGGGGTTCTTCTTGAGCTGATTCAAGGAGAAGGGGGAATTTTTCCAATGGATAAACAAAAAATACAAAATCTGGCAAAATTTTTAAAGCAAAAAGATATTCTCTTGATGGTTGATGAAGTCCAAAGCGGGATTTATAAAACAGGAGAGATATTTGCTTCAAATCTCTATGGAATAACTCCGGATATTATTAGCACTGCTAAGGGGCTAGGAGGTGGCGTCCCTATAGGTGCTACTTTGACGAGACTTAAAGATGTTTTAGAGCCCGGTGATCATGGGAGTACATTTGGAGGAAATTTTCTTTCTACAAGAGCAGGGTTAAGCGTGCTTGAAATTTTGGAAGAGGAATACCGATCTAAAAGATTGGCAGCAACCATACAAAATTTCCATAAATATTTAGATGAAATGCTAAAAGATTTTCATCAATTATTTATAGAAAAAGTAGGTATTGGCTTGATGTGTGGCTTAGTAGCAAGAGATGAAAAAATTCAAAAAAAGATAATTGATAATGCGTTTGATGAACAACTTTTGATATTAAAATCAGGCAGAAATGTAGTTAGATTTTTACCTTCTTTGTTGATAACTTCTCAAGAAATCGAAGAAGGCTTTCAGAGATTTCAAAAAGCTTGTAAAAACATATGAATTTTGCTTCTTATATGCGTGATTGGTTGTATGGAAAAGAAGGTTATTATCGTTATAGCAATATAGGGAAAAAAGGAGATTTTTATACATCTGTTTGTGTAAGTAAATTTTTCGGTGGAAGCATTGCTTTTTATTTGTTAAGACAATTGGAAGAAAAAAAATTAAAATTACCCCTTAAAATTGTAGAAATTGGCGCAGATAAGGCACAATTAATAAGTGATATTGCACAATTTTTACAAGTTCTTTCAGAAGGCGTATTACAAGAGTGCGAGTTTATTAGCATTGAACCCTTAGATGAATTAGCAAACTTGCAAAAAGATAATTTTTTGCGACATACAGGGTTTGATTTAAAATCTTATTTTTGCTTTAAAGATTTAAAATTGAAAGAAAATGATTGTGTATTTATTGTTTGTAACGAAGTTTTTGATGCTTTAGTTTGTGAAGTGATTTATGAGGGAAAAATGGCTTATGTTGATAAACATCAGGTAGTTTGGAAGGATATTTCTCCTGAAATTTCTTCTTTAATGGGTCAATATCAGATTTTCAAAGGTGAATTACCTATAGAGTTGGAAAGTTTTATTTCTGAAATTTTAGAAAATTTAGAAAAATGTGAAAAATGGGAGTTTTTAATATTTGATTATGGTCAATGGGAAGCTAGAAATGATATTAATTTGAGAGTTTATCAAAATCATCAGGTAAAAAATTTTTTTGAAGTCCAACAAAATTTAGAAAGCTATTACCAAAAATGTGATGTTACTTATGATGTGAATTTTTCATTACTTCACAACGTTTTTACTTCTTTGGGAGCAAAACAATTATTTTATATGCCTCAGGGAAAGGCTTTGATAGAGTTGGGATTACTGGATTTGCTTGAAAAATTTGCACAAACAACATCTTATAAAAATTATTTAAGAGAAGTTGCTAAAGTAAAAACTCTCATTAGCCCCGGCGGACTAGGAGAAAGATTTCAGACAATTAGCTTTAAAAATCAATAGAGATGAATTATTCCTCAGCTTGTTTAGGGTAACAAAAGCGATAACCTCTTCGACGAACTGTTTCGACAGTGGAAATATTTAAGGGTTTATCCATTTTTTGTCTGATTTGATTGATGGCTACTTCAATGACATTTGGAGTTACAAGCTCAGGTTCTTCCCATATAGCATCAAGGAGTTGTTCTTTAGATACTATTTGATCGCGATGTCTGGCCAGGTGAGTGAGAACTTCAAAAGGCTTTCCTTTGACTTCAATCTCTTTGCCTTTATAAGTTATTTTTTCTTCATCAGGATTGATGATCAAATCTTCTATTTCAATAATGCTTGATCCCCAAAACCTAAGTCTTGCCTCAATTCTTGCAACCAATACATCTAAATCAAGAGGTTTTATAATATAATCATCCACCCCTGCTTTAAATGCTTCAACTTCTTGTTCGGGTTTTGATTTATGAGAGAACATAATAATAGGCACACGAGGATATTTTGTTTTGACTTGAGGAATAATATTGATACCCTCCCCATCAGGAAGTTTTGAACTAGTCAACACTAAATCATAGTTTCTGATACTTACAAAATATTCACCATCTTTTAAATTTTCTGCTATATCAGTCTGATAGCTATGTTTATTCAGAAATTCACTGATAGTCTTGCTTGATGTACAATCATCTTCTATTATTAAAATACGCATTCGCTAATCCTTAAGCTAAAGTAATAAATGATTAAATCTGTAGGATTATAACATAGTTTTAGATTAATTTAAACAGATATTCTTTAGGAATTTTATATTTTAGAGGTTGTTAGTTAATTATATACTTTTTCTTTATATAATTTTTCTAACCAAATTGAGTATTCAGTTTGGCCAGATGCACAAGGTAGAGTCACCTCCCCCTCCTTTCTCTATCAAATATGTGCATCGTCTCCTTTTTGTTTTGTTAAGTTATAAAAACACAATTTAATGTTTATGGGTTACCTCTTGAGAAAGGGGTAACCTTATCTAAAAGTCAAAGTTAGTTAAAGTTATTTTTGGATTTCTTAGAGAAAATTTACTAAGGACATTTGGTTGATTTTGCTTGTTGAGGCTAGAACAGCATTGTAATTTGTAGTAAGATTGGAAAATTTATTATAAGTTTCTGCAAGATCTGCACCAATTGTTTCGCCCTTTATGGATTCAACTTGAACTTTTAAAACTTCATTCCTTCTGATAATATTCTCAAATGTTTTACTGTGAGCGCCATTGAGCGCAATCATTTTTTCAATATGATCGCTTAAATGATCAAAAACGCTAAGTCCATTTTGTATTCCTATTTTTCTCATATCTTGTGTGTAATTTTCTCCAAAACTATCGGGTCTATAAATGCCTCGTCTTACAGAATCAATCATATCATCAATTTGTTCGAAAAAATTAATATCAGGCTCATCAATATTTAAAGCATTATTGGCATTCAATCGAATGTTTGCAGTGGTGTTTTTGATTGCTTGAGAAGAAAAATCGTTTGTTGAATCATTATAAAGCATAAATCTCATTTTGCTTAAAGAATGAATATTATCTTGAATTTCTATTTTTCCATTTTGTGTTAGATTGATAGAAACTGATCGCTTAGCTTGTTCAAGTAAGGATTCATAAGCTTTTTTGTTTTCTTGAGTGGGGGTATTATCCCTATTTTCTGCAGCCAGATAAGCTTGTGCATTTTGATTGCTATAATTAAGCGCTATACTCATAGCATCCATAAGTTGTCGGTAAGTAACATCATTGGCTTTTGTAATTGTGATTGCAGGAGGTTCATCATGGGGATTATAAAGAGGAATAATATATTCAGATTTATTAGGGGTTTTGCTTGGAAGTTTTAGATAAGAACCTTTGTCGTCAAATAATATTTGTGCTTCAATAGGGATACCGTTATGATCATTGAGTTTTAGGGTATAAGATTGTCCATTGATACTTCCCCCTGCGACTTCAGAGAGCTTGGTTTCAGGAGTAGCAAAACCACTTCCATCCGATAGGACTTGAGAGATATTGCCAAGTAATTTGGGACCTTTATTTATAAAATAAGTTTTTTCATATTCGTTTTCATAATCTGTTGGAATTGCTTGGGTCTCCAGTTTATTCTCATCAAGTGTTTTCAATGAAATGCTAAAACCATGTTCGCCATCAAAAGGCGGAGTTTTGCTATCATGTTCCTTATTTTTGATGTTATCATCGACTATGCTCAATCTCCCATTAGAAAGCTCTACTTCCAGCTTTCCTCCAAAATGATTTTTGATGTTATCCATTAGGTCTTGCATAGTGGCGTTTTCTATATCCATGTAAAGAGGTTCTATAGGATTTGTATTGATTGTGCCATCTTCGTTATTAGGGCGTGTTCCTTTTATTTCCAAAACAGAAGCATCGGGTCCTAAAATATCTGTAAGTTTTGTATTTTTGGTGGCTGCAGCATTATCTTTGTCAATAAAAGCTGTTGGTATTCTTGTATATCTAAAATCGTAATTATCTGTTCTTCCTTGTATGGTGCTGAGAGATCTATCAGTCAAAAAAGGACTTTTGTTGAAAGAAGTGATTCTAGCTCCTTTTGTTTGTAATTCTTCAATATTATCAACATCAACATCGCTTGAAATAAGATTAAAATCAATGGTTGAGTTTCCGGGTTTCAAATCTCGGATTTGGATTTGTCCCCATGCATTTAGTGAAATATCTACAACTTTATTTTGAGGAGTATTCCCAAATTCTTTACCAATTTGAGTTAATAAATCATTTACAGTGGTTGCATCGCTTTTGTTTTTATAAGCTTTATCCATGCTAAATTTTGCTTTGAAGGCTGTTCCATCAGGTTTGATACCACGGAGATAAAAAAATTCTTTTTTATCATTAGTGGTATCTAAGTCATTATCTCCTATCATATCTCTTAGGGTATCTTCCGGTTTGATATAAACTTCTTGAGGAGTGTCAGTTCTATGGATAGCATCCATTATATCGGGATGTAATTTGCTTTGATTTAACATTTTGATATTTGAAGTAATTATTTTTTGTTTATCTGAATCTCTTCCAAAAAATAATTCATGTCCGGTGATATTGTAAGGGACAAGATTATTTGAGCTAATAAGGGCATTAAGTTTTTCATTATTTCCATAATAATTACCTTGCCCATCAAAAGGTGGCCTATCTACCTTGCTCCCTGCAAATAAAAAATCCCCTCCAATTGAGGTATTGGCAATATTAATAATATGATCTTTGAGTTTTTCCAAATCACTGGCGATAGCTTCCCTGGAGTTTGGTGAATGAATATCATTAGCAGCTTGAAGTAGCTTTGTTTTGAATTCAACCATGGTTTGGGATAATTCACTAAGAGCTTTATCTGTGTTTAGTGTAGATGTATGAGAGTTTTTGGCAATATCTATACCTTGATCAAGGGTGGTTTTTTCATATTCTAATTTTAGATTTTGATTGTTAATACTGCTGTCTTGATAACCATATTGAATTTTTAATCCGGATGCTATTTTTGTATTCATATCATTGAGTTTGTTCTGGAGAACATTTTGGTAATAATTCATTTGATTATATTTAGTCCCAAAAGTTATACGCATACCACGCCCTTAAAAATTAAAAATCAATTATTTTCAAGCAAAAATAATTCCATTTTGGATATATCGGAGTATTGGGTAAATGGTTAATGGGTTATTGATTTAATATTGTCTCTTCTTGTATTGAAAAAGGGATTTTCTTTTTATTCCATTGTTTGTTTTTATAGATAAGGGGTTCATCTTTATTTTTCAAAGAATCTGAAGATTGAGAATATTCAACAGGCTGAGAGGGTTGTGTAGAGTTTATCTTGGAGTATTTTTGCTTTGATTTGAGTGAAGCAGGTAAGGGTAGCCTTTTGATTTCGCCTTTTTGTGTAATTTCTATAATTCCAATTGCCCGGCGAGTGCGATTATCTATCAAAAGAACCTGATTGGACTTCAAAGGATAATTTTCAAGATCTTCAAGAGTAACAAAAGTGTCTGCTAAAAGCAGGTTAAAGAGTATGGTTAGCCAAATAATAACCTTCATAAATAAAAGCCTTTTTTGAGATATTTTAGATACAATTACAAACTATATTATAAGTTAGAAATATTTAAAAATATATTTATAAGGAGACAAAATGAAAATTATTTCTACTTTCAATGCTCCACAAGCTATAGGACCTTATTCTCAAGCAGTTGTGATTGATAATTTAATTTATACTTCCGGACAAATAGCGCTTAAAAAAGATGGGACTTTTTTAGAGGGTGATATCCGTTCTCAAACCAAACAAGTTTTAGAAAATCTTAAACTTATTTTAGAATCCGAAAATAGTTCTTTGTCAAAAGTGATCAAAACAACAGTTTTTTTAGTTGATATGAATGATTTTGCGGATTTGAATCAAATATATACAGATTATTTTGGAGATCATAAGCCTGCCAGAAGCACTGTAGCGGTTAAAACTTTACCAAAAAATGCTTTGGTAGAAATTGAATGTGTTGCTCATAAGTAAATTTTTATATCTTGGATGAGACATCAAAATTATCATGGAAATTTGGGTAGTTTAAAGTAAATATTAGGTTTTTTTGAATAAAATCTATTTTTTGTTTCGCAGAAATAATAATTTATTGATTGAGTTATAGGCGTTTCAAAGGAAGAATAACTTCGTAAGGAATAAGCAATGTATGCAGTATTTAAGAATGGAGGCAAGCAATACAAGGTCCAAGAGGGAGATATTATCCTGCTTGATAAAATGAGCCTTGAGCCAAAGTCAAAATTAGAATTGAACGAAGTTTTAGCTATTTGCGATGAAGATAAGCTTAGTCTTGGCAGTCCTTTTATAGAAAATGCCAAAATAGAAGCAGAAGTTATCAATGAAGGCAGAGCTAAAAAAGTTGTAACATTCAAAAAAAGAAGACGAAAAGATAGCAAAACCAAGAGAGGTTTTAGACGCGATTTTACTCGAATAAGAATTTTGAAGATCGTAGGATAAGGAGCAAAAATGGCACACAAGAAAGGTCAGGGTAGTACTCAGAATAATCGTGATTCTGCAGGTCGGAGGTTAGGCGTAAAAAAATTCGGCTCACAATTTGTGCGGGCAGGAAATATTATTATACGTCAGAGAGGCACAAAAATCCATCCGGGGAATAATGTAGGTATAGGAAAAGATCATACAATTTTTGCATTAATTGATGGGATTGTTAAATTTCAACAAAAAGATAAATATCGCAAAAAAGTTTCTGTTCTCCCTGCTTAATATTTTATATCCTAAAAGATGTTTTTATACGTCTTTTTGGAATTTCTCTTTACTCCCTGTATTTTTATATTATTTGATTATTTTATGACAAAACTTAATTATCATTAGTTTATTTTTTAATTTATATTATTTTAATAATATTTACCTACTGATTATTGTTATTTATTTAAATTAACTAAGTATTGAAGAAATTTTTATGAGAATGTCTGCAATTAAATGAGATTACCAAAGAATAACAGCTTGCTCAACTCAAATCAAAAAGCACTCCATGTCATTAGATTGATTATGATAGAATTCAGACTCAATTGGGTGAAGATAGGGGATGAAGTAATTATCTCTTGACAATTACCATGAATATGTTAAGAGACTAAGACTTATGAATAATAATGAGAAAATTTGAAAGAGGTTTTGAATTATGAAATTAAAATTGAGAAATACTAAGTAATTTGACGTACTTAAAAGTTTCTCAATGAGATTTCAAAAAATTATTAAAATTTAGGAAAATTCTTTATGTTTGTAGATAATGTGGATATTTTTATTGCTTCAGGAAAAGGAGGGGCGGGGGCTGTTAGTTTTAGGAGAGAAAAATTTGTCCTAAATGGTGGTCCTGATGGGGGTGATGGGGGCGATGGAGGCGATGTGTATTTTGAAATTGATAAAAACGCAGACACTCTTTCGAGGTTTCGTGGGACAAAGCATTATAAGGCTAAAAATGGACAGCCCGGCGGAGGAAAGAATTATAGCGGGAAAAGAGGTGAGGATATTATCATAAAAATTCCCCCCGGCACACAAATTTTTGATTTTAATACCAATGAATTGTTATATGATTTTACTACACAAGTAAGTAGAACGAAAGTCTTATCAGGAGGTAAGGGAGGGCTTGGTAATGCCAGGTTTAAAAACTCTATTAATCAACGACCTACTTATGCCCAAAGTGGTTTGATTGGAGAAGAATGTCATATCCGATTGGAATTAAAATTAATCGCAGATGTAGGGTTGGTTGGTTTTCCAAATGTGGGTAAATCTACATTAGTTTCTGTAATTTCAAATGCAAAACCACAAATAGCTGATTATGAATTTACTACTCTTGTGCCCAATCTTGGAGTTGTAGAACCTGATGGTATGAATTCTTTTGTTATGGCTGATATTCCCGGTATTATTGATGGGGCAAGTGAAGGAAAGGGATTGGGTATAGAGTTTTTAAGGCATATTGAGCGCACAAAGCTTTTAGTTTTTCTTATTGATATTAGTAATTATAGAGCACCTTTTGTGCAATACCAAAAACTCAAATTAGAATTAAAAAAATTTTCGAAAGAACTTTATAACAAACCCTTTGGAATTGCAATAAGTAAAATGGATACTCTGGAATCTTGTTCTGAGGTATTAAATGACTTTTATATTTCTTTAGGTGTAAAGATTTGTGAAGATAGAATTTTTGGTTTAGATGAAAAGTGGGATTATGCTATTTATAAAGATTTTTTTGGAAAAGAAAATAAACAGAATTTGTCTAATCCGCTTTTTGTTATCCCTATTTCTTCTTCAAGCCACATCAATACAGATGCTTTAGGATTTGTATTGTTAAAATCTTTAGAAATTTTGTATGGGCACAAGAAGTGAAGCGTTTAGTGATCAAGGTAGGTAGTTCCATTATAAGTAATGGTGATTTTATTGCCATGGATAGAATAAAAAATCTAGCTATTTTTTTGAATTCTCTTAGACAGAAATACCAAATTATATTAGTGAGTTCGGGAGCTGTTGCCAGTGGCTATACAAAATTATGTTTGGATAAAAGCAAATTAGAAAACAAACAAGCATTAGCAGCTATTGGACAGCCATTATTAATCAATGCTTATCAAAAAGTTTTTGATAGTTTTGGAATTTTTGTATCTCAATTGTTGCTTACAGGCTATGATTTTGATTCAAGGATCAATACTGAATATGCAAGTAAAACTATTGAGGTTTTGTTAAAAAATAATGTTTTGCCTATTATTAATGAGAATGATTCTACTGCTATTAATGAGCTAACATTTGGGGATAATGATCGTTTGAGTGCTTATGTCGCTTATTATTTTGGGGCTGATATGTTGGTAATATTAAGTGATATTGCAGGGTATTATGATAGCGATCCTCATGAAAATAAAAATGCTCATCTGTTGAAGATTGTTCATCAAATTCCCCAAGAAAAGCTTATTTCACACTACAATCCTCATGGTAATTTTGCAACAGGTGGTATTGTAACAAAGCTTCTGGCTGCAGATTTTTTGTTGCAAAAAAATAAATCCATGTTTTTATGCAACGGGCTTGAATTAGAAGATGCCGGTTCTTTTTTGCTTCAAGGTATTCATAAGAGTGGGACATTGTTTATTGTCAAAGACGAGAAGGGACAATGAGAGTTTTATTTATGGGCACTCCCGGTTTTGCCAGAATAGTTTTAGATAAATTGCTTCAAGATTCTTATTTTGAAATTGTTGGAGTATTTGCCCAACCTGATAGACCTTTTGGTAGAAAACAAGAGATGAAACCTCCGCAGACAAAAGAATTGCTTATGATTAACAATAATAGTATCCCTATTTATCAACCTGAGAAATTAGATGAAAAAAGTATTTACGCAATTGAAAAACTGCGACCGGATGTAATTTTGGTGGTGGCTTATGGAAAAATATTGCCTAAAAAAATACTATGCATAGGGCGCTGTATCAATCTTCATGCTTCGATTCTTCCAAAATATCGCGGAGCTTCTCCAATACAAGAGATGATTTTAAATGATGAGAAATTTTATGGTGTAAGTGTCATCGATATGGAAGAAGGGCTTGATAGCGGCAATATTTTGGGAATCAAGGCTTTTAGAGTCAAAGAATATCTAAACATAGAATCACTAAGTATAAAATTAGCCAATATGGGCAGTATGCTCATAATAGATATCTTGAAAAATATAGAAAGAATACAACCGCTAAAACAGCTGTCTCTAGAGAGTACTTATTGCAAGAAAGTGCTTAAAGAAGATGGCTTGATTCTTTTTGATGATGCGAAAAAAATTTATTTAAAATCTTTGGCTTATTGGCTTTGGCCTCATATTTTTACCCATGAAGGTTTAAAATTATTTGATATTTGTGTTGTATCACAAACTCAAAATTGCAGAGCAGGTGAAATTATATCTATAGATCAAGATGGGGTTTTAATAGGTTGTAAATGCGGGGTTATAAAAGTTCAAAAGATCCAATCTCCAAGCAAACAAAAAATAGAAGCAACCGCTTATGTGCGTGGCAAAAGATTAAAAGTAGGAGATATTCTAATATGATACCTATTGAATATTTTGAAGAATTGCCTTCGACACAAATTTATCTTTTAGAGGGTATTAAGACCCATCAATTATCCTCTCCAATTTGTATTGTTGCCCGGAAACAAACTGCCGGTATTGGGAGTAGGGGGAATGTTTGGGAGCAAGTCCAAGAAGCATTGACTTTTTCTTTTTCTTTGAAAAGTTTTGAGTTACCCCTAGATCTTCCTTTGCAAAGTGCTTCTATATTTTTTGGTTTTATTTTTAAAGAAGTTCTTAATTTGATGGGATTTGATATATGGCTAAAATGGCCTAATGATTTGTATATTAAAAATTCCAAAGTGGGTGGGGTCATTGTAAATATTTACAAAGATAATATAGTGTGCGGTATTGGGCTTAATATTTATGGAAAAGAATATGCTTCTTTAGAAAAACAAATCCATAAAATAGAGGTTTTGGAAGAATTTTTAAAAAAAATTAGAAATACTTATAAATGGAAGGAAATTTTTAGTAAGTATGAGTTAGAATTTGATAGGAATTTTGGATTTTCATTTCATCAAGGGAATGAAATTTTTGATTTAAAAGGTGCTAAATTGTTGCCTGATGGAGGAATTTATTTAAATGGTAAGAAAATATATAGCTTTAGATAATGAGGTGGAATATGTGTGAGATTATAGCTGTTGCAAATCAAAAAGGTGGCGTAGGAAAAACAACGACCGCAGTTAATCTTGCTGCTTCTTTAGCATTAGCAGAAAAGAACGTTTTATTGATAGATTTTGATCCTCAATCAAATGCGACAACAAGTTTAGGATTTCGTAGAAATGATATTGAGTTTGATATTTATCATGTGCTGATGGGGAGTAAAAGATTATCTCAAATCATTCAAAAAACAGAAATGCCTTTTATGCATTTAGCTCCTTCAAATATTGGATTAGTAGGTATAGAAAAAGAATTTTATAATAAAAAGATTGCCGGTAGAGAATTGATATTAAAAAAGAAAGTTCAAGAAGTCATTAATTTGTATGATTTTATTATTATTGATTCTCCTCCTGCATTGGGGCCTCTCACAATTAATGCTCTTTCAGCTGCTGATTCTGTGATCATTCCTATACAATGTGAGTTTTTTGCGCTTGAGGGTTTAGCACAACTTTTAAGCACGATAAAAATTTTACGTGATTCTATTAACCCTAAGCTTGAAATTAAGGGATTTTTGCCAACAATGTATTCATCTCAAAATAATCTTTCAAAACAAGTTTTTGCTGACTTATCCCAACATTTTGATACAAAATTATTTAAAGATAAAAACAATAATTCTTATATTATTGTCCCTCGTAGTGTGAAATTAGCTGAATCTCCAAGTTTTGGAAAACCTGTTTTGCTTTATGATGTAAAGTCAAATGGCAGTATTGCTTATCAAATATTAGCTCAAACAATACTGCAAGGAGCTTGATTTGGCAAAAAAGAATTTAGCATTAGGAAGAGGCTTGGGTGCTATATTGAGTGAAGTGGGGCAAGCTTATGAAAATAATCTTTCAGATAATTCTGAACTTGTTGTTGAGTTAGATATCGATAGCATCAAGCCAAATCCCTATCAACCCAGAAAACATTTTTTACATGATTCTGTTCATGAGCTTTCTGAATCAATTCTTGAACATGGATTATTGCAACCCATACTTGTTTATGAAGATCAAAACAATGATTATATTTTAATAGCAGGAGAGAGGAGGTTGAGGGCTTCAAAGCTGGCCAATCTTAAAACTATCAAGGCGATTGTTGCAAATATTGATATAACAAAATTAAGAGAGATTGCCCTTATTGAAAATATTCAAAGAGAGGATTTGAACCCCATTGATTTAGCTAATTCTTATAGAGAATTGATTGATGATTATAAAATTACTCATGATGAATTAGCAAAAAAGATTAAAAAATCTCGAACACAAATTACCAACACAATGAGGTTGCTAAATCTTCCGGGTGAGATTCAAAAATTGTTATTAGAAGAAAAGATTACTCAAGGGCATGCAAAAATGCTCTTATCATTAAATAATGAAGAGCAGAAAATCGCACTAGGTTCTATTATAGGTCAAAAGCTTTCTGTGAGAGATACAGAAATGCTTGTAAAAAAGATTAAAACCTCAGATAATATTCACAAAACCTCTCTAAAATCACAGGATAAAATTATTTCTGATCAAAAAATTATAAAATTAAAAACTTTACTCAAACAGTATTCTATTTTAAGTTTTATAAAAAATAATTCTCTTGTGCTTGAGTTTTCAGATAAATCAAAGATTGATGAGATAATTAGAAAATTATCATCCGAGTAAGATCTTTATTTAAGGTATTTTTTGATAAAATTGTGCATTCACAATAATCTTACAAGTAGGAGTTAAAATGAGTATAACAATAAATCCTTATTTGATGCTCTTAGTTTTTATTGTATTTATGATCACTCTTTATTTGCTTAATATTTGGCTGTATAGACCTCTTCTTACATTCATGGATAATAGAGAAGCTTCTGTTAAACAAGATCTCCAACATATACAAGATAATACACAAGAAATATTAGAAATTGAAAAAGAAATCAAACAAATACTAGAAAACGCACGTATACAATCATCCCAAATTATAGAGGAAGCAACGAATGAAGCTAAAATAGCTTATGAAGCTAAAATATCAAAAAAGAAAGCAGAATCTGCTGTTAAAATTGAAGAATTTTTTAATGAACTTCAAGTACAAAAAAATGATTTAAAGAATCAGCTTCTTGTAAAAATGGAAGATTTTGAAAATTCTTTAAAATTAAAAATATCTCAAATATAAGGGGAAAATGGGTGAAATATATTGTTTTATTATTGTTTTGCACCTCTTGTTTGTTTGCTCAAGAAGTCAATATTTCAGATACAGATATTGTTGAGCGAGTCATTAACTTCGTTATTTTTCTGGCAATTTTATGGTATTTTGTTGCAGATAAATTGAAGCAAATATTTGTCTCGCGTAGAGAGGGGATTGCTAAGAAACTTAATGAAGTCCAAGATAAATTTAAAAATGCAAAAAAAGAAAAAGAACAAGCTTTAAGAAAGCTTGAAGAAGCTAAAGAAAAAGCATCTGATATGTTAGCGATAGCAAAAAAAGAAGCCTATCTTATTGCGCAAAAAATTGATGAACAATCTAAGTCTGATATTGAACATCTTATTAAAAATAATGAAATATTGATGGATTTTGAACAAAAAAAGATGGAAAAACAAGTCGTTGATGAGATACTTTCTGAATTATTTAAAACAAAAACAAGCTCTCTTGAGATTTCTGATTATATTCATATCTTAAATAAAAAGGTTGCTTGATGATTAAAATAATTGCTAAAAAATATGCAAAAGCCATTATTGAAGATATGTCAACCTCTGAGTTAGAAATATTTTTAAAAAATCTAAAAAAGGTTGCTCAGGCTTTTTTTATTCAAAAATTTTCTGATATTATTTATTCTCCTTATATCTCAAATTCAGATAAAGAGAATTTTGTGCTTGGTTTTTTTGAAGACAAAAATAACAAAATGGTTAATTTCATGAGGCTTTTAGTTTTTCATCATAGACTTGATATTATCCCTTTTGTTTGTGAAGTGCTTCAGGCATATATTAACCAAAAGAACAAAACTTATACAGGGTTATTGTATTTGGATAAAGAAGTGGATTCCGGTATCTTGAAACAAATAAGAGATAATTTATCTTTGAGTTTGAAAGTTGATTTACAAATCCAACAAATCATCACTCAAATACAAGGTATTAAACTTATCATTGATGAGTTGGGTATAGAAATTTCTTTTTTAAAAGAAAACTTTTTCACTCAATTGAAATTACATGTGCTCAAAGCAATTTAAATTAAAAAAGGAGTAAAAGCGTGGTAGCAAAATTAAAGCCGGAAGAGATAAGCTCTATTATCAAAGAGAGAATAGAAAATTTTGAAATTAATGTTGATATTGCCGAAACCGGAAGAGTCATTGCTTATGCAGATGGGGTTGCCAAGGTTTATGGTCTAAAAAATGTGATGTCTTATGAAATGGTTGAGTTTGATACAGGCGACAAGGGACTTGCTTCTAATCTTGAAGAAGGTAGCGTAGGTATTGTTATACTGGGTGCCGGAAATAATATCAAAGAAGGAACTTCTGTTAAAAGATTGGGTAAATTAATGAAAGTTCCGGTCGGAGATGTTGTAGTAGGAAGAGTCATTAATACATTAGGAGATCCAATAGATGGAAAAGGTGTTATAGAGGCGACAGAATACCAATTTATTGAGCAAAAGGCTCCCGGAATCATGGATAGAAAATCTGTTCATGAGCCTCTCCAAACAGGCATTAAAGCTATTGATGCTTTGGTTCCTATTGGTAGAGGACAAAGAGAGCTTATTATTGGAGATAGACAAACAGGAAAGACAACGGTTGCTATTGATACTATTATCAATCAAAAAGGACAAGATGTTATTTGTATCTATGTTGCAATTGGTCAAAAAGAATCCACTGTCGCTCAAGTAGTTCGCAAACTTGAAGAATATGGCGCGATGGAATATACTGTGATTGTCAATGCTTCAGCTTCAGATTCTGCAGCTATGCAATTTTTAGCTCCTTATACAGGCGTTACTATCGGTGAATATTTTAGAGACAATGCAAGGCATGCACTTATTATATATGATGATTTGAGTAAGCATGCTGTGGCTTATAGAGAGATGTCCTTGATCTTAAGGAGACCACCCGGAAGAGAAGCATTTCCGGGAGATGTGTTTTATATCCACTCAAGATTATTAGAAAGGGCAGCAAAAGTCAATGACGAAAAAGGCGCAGGATCTTTAACTGCTTTACCTATTGTAGAAACTCAAGCAGGCGATGTATCTGCTTATATCCCTACGAATGTTATTTCTATTACAGACGGTCAGATATTTTTGGAGACTGACTTGTTTTATTCAGGTATTAGACCTGCCATTAACGTAGGGCTTTCGGTTTCTAGAGTAGGGGGAGCTGCCCAAATTAAGGCAACAAAGCAGGTTTCAGGTACATTGCGATTGGATTTGGCACAATATAGGGAACTACAAGCTTTTGCCCAATTTGCATCAGACTTAGATGAGACCAGCAGGAAACAGTTAGATAGAGGACAGAGAATGATTGAAGTCCTCAAACAATCTCCTTATTCACCTTTACCTATTGAGAAACAAGTTGTTATTATTTTTGCAGGGACAAAGGGCTTTTTAGATGATATACCGGCGAATAAAGTTGTAAAATTTGAGAGTGAGCTTTATCCGTTTTTGGAAGCAAAATATCCTAAAATTTTTGAAGATATTAGAATGAAAAAGGCATTAGATAAAGATCTGGAAAGCAATTTAACAAAAGCTTTAGATGAGTTTAAAATAAGTTTCACAGCTTGAAGTAGGGTATAAATGGGAAATAATTTAAAAGAAATCAGAAAACAGATTGGTAGCGTTAAAAATACACAAAAAACTACTAGAGCTATGAAGTTAGTTTCCACTTCCAAATTAAAAAAAGCAGAAGAGATGGCTAGACGTTCTAAAGTTTTTGCTAATAAGCTTAATGAGGTTTTTGATAATATTTTATCGAAGGTTAAAATCAGAGGATTAGAAAATATCAATAGCAAGTATTTCCTTAAATTAGAAAATCAAGATGTTAAAAAGGTTGATATTATATTTGTTACAGCAGATAAAGGTTTATGTGGTGGTTTTAATGCCATAACCATCAAGGAAGTTGTTAGACTTATGAATGAATATAAAAATCAAGGTATTAAAGTTAGGTTGAGAGGAATAGGAAAAAAGGGAATTGCTCATTTTGTTTACAATGATATTGAAGTTTTAGATAAGGTATCTGATTTGAGTTCTTTTCCCAGCTATGAAAAGGCTGCTGCGTTTATAATGAAAGTAACACAAGATTATCTTGATGGACTAACAGATGAGGTTTTGATTGTCCATAATGGTTTTAAAAACATGATTTCGCAGGAATTGGAAGTTAAGAAAATTTTACCATTAGGACTTGATATTAAGGCATGTGATATTCGTTTGAATACTATTTCAATTGAACCTGATGAGGAGGAAGATATAGTTTTGGATGAATTAACTAAAAGATATATAGAATATAATATGTATTATGCCTTGATTGATTCTTTGGCAGCAGAGCATAGTTCAAGAATGCAAGCAATGGATACGGCGACAAATAATGCAGGCGAGTTAGTAAAGAGCCTGACAATTTCTTATAATAAAGCAAGACAAGAGGCTATCACTACAGAACTTGTAGAAATTAATGCCGGTGTTGAGGCAATGAAATAAATTGAGGAGATAAATATGCAAGGAAAAATTATTCAAGTTATGGGACCGGTGGTGGATGTTGATTTTGATGCGTATTTGCCTGCAATCAATGAAGCCTTAGATGTAAAATACAAAGTTGAAAATATAGAAAAATCTTTAGTTTTAGAAGTTGCTGCACATTTGGGTGATAATAGAGTCAGGACTATCGCAATGGATATGACAGAAGGTCTTACTAGAGATCAGGTTGTTACAGCTAGGGGTAAGATGATTGAAGTCCCTGTAGGCGAAGATGTTTTGGGTAGAATTTTCAATGTAACAGGAGATGTGATTGATGGTGGAGAGCCTATTAAAAATACCTTAAGATGGCCTATACACAGAAGTGCTCCTACATTTGAAAATCAAAGCACAAAGACAGAAATGTTTGAGACCGGAATTAAAGTCGTTGATTTGCTGGCTCCTTATTCAAAAGGTGGAAAAGTGGGGTTATTTGGAGGAGCTGGCGTAGGAAAGACGGTTGTTATCATGGAGCTTATTCATAATGTTGCTTATAAACATAGTGGTTATTCTGTATTTGCAGGGGTTGGCGAGCGAACTCGAGAAGGAAATGATCTTTATCACGAAATGAAAGAAGGTGGTGTTTTAGACAAAGTTGCTTTATGCTACGGACAAATGAATGAACCTCCGGGTGCCAGGAATAGAATTGCCTTTACAGGTCTTACAATGGCAGAGTATTTTAGAGATGAAAAAGGTCTTGATGTTTTAATGTTTATTGACAATATTTTTCGATATGCTCAATCGGGTGCTGAAATGTCTGCATTATTGGGCAGGATTCCATCTGCGGTTGGTTATCAACCTACATTAGCAAGTGAAATGGGCAAACTTCAAGAAAGGATTGCTTCTACCAAAAAAGGATCTATCACTTCTGTTCAGGCTGTATATGTTCCGGCAGATGATTTGACAGATCCGGCACCTGCTTCAGTTTTTTCTCATCTTGATGCCACAACAGTTTTGAATAGAAAAATTGCCGAAAAGGGAATATACCCTGCTGTGGATCCTTTAGATTCCACTTCAAGAATTTTAGATCCTCAAATTGTAGGAGAAGAGCATTATAGAATTGCAACAGGCATCCAACAAATTTTGCAAAAATACAAGGATCTTCAAGATATTATTGCTATTTTAGGTATGGATGAGTTATCTGAAGAAGATAAAAAAATTGTAGAGAGAGCTAGAAAAATTGAGAAATTTTTATCTCAACCTTTCTTTGTTGCAGAAGTTTTTACCGGAAGTCCGGGAAAATATGTCACTTTAGAGGAGACATTAGAAGGGTTTAAGGGGATATTAGAAGGTAAATATGATCATATACCTGAAAATGCATTTTATATGGTAGGAAATATACAAGAAGTTATAGAAAAAGCAGAAAAAAGCAAAAGTGCATAAAGGCTAAATTATGGAAGGATTGCTTGTTAATATCGTCACTCCTTATGGAGAGATTTTTTCCGGAGAGGTAAAAAGCATTACCTTGCCCGGAAGCGAGGGAGAATTTGGAGTTTTGAAAGGTCATAGCGATCTCTTGGCTTTGCTGAAAAGTGGGGTTATTGAAGTAGAAAAAATGGACACCCAAAAAGATTTGGTTGCCATTAATTGGGGATATGCCGATGTCAGATCAACCCAAGTTGATATTTTGGTAAATGGAGCTGTTGCCATTGGGGGTGGAGATGAGAGTGAAATTTCAAACGCAATCTCTAAGGCCAAAAAACTTTTGGAAGAAGCTACTTCTGATAAAGTAACGATGTCAAGTCTTGTATCAAGAATTGAACATTCTGCAAAAGGTAAATTCTAACAATGGCAACTATACAAAATTTTTTTTATGAAAGTGGTATCATTACTATACTTGTTTTATTTTGGCTGTCTTTATATTTTATTTTAACGCTATGGATATTTATTTATAAGTTTTTTTCTATAAAGCTATCCATCATGAAAGAAAAAAAATCTTTAGACAAAATTCTAAAAGACGATCAAAAACTTCCGAATTATCCTATTTTTCATTCTGATATGCAACAAAATCAGATTTCAAAAGAAATGCTCCATATTTGGAAAAATCAAATACTCAAGCAATCAACAACAGGGTTGGTAATGTTGAGTATCATAGCCTCGACTGCTCCTTTTATCGGTCTTTTTGGGACTGTTGTTGAGATTCTGGATGCATTTGGAAAATTAGGCATGAATGGTCAAGTGTCATTTGAAGTGATAGCCCCGATTATTTCAAAGGCTTTGGTTGCAACAGCTTCAGGCATATTAACTGCTATCCCCGCATATTCTTTTTTTCTTGTATTAAAACGTAAGTCTTATGATTTGTCTGTATATATTCAAATGCAAATTGATGTGATTGTTTCAAAAAACGTTAGGAAATAACAATGGAAAATGATTTTGGTTGGGATGATAAGCCGGAGCTTAATATTACGCCTTTGGTAGATATTATGCTTGTTTTACTGGCAATTTTAATGATAACTACTCCAACAATCACTTATCAAGAAAAAATTACTCTTCCTAAGGGTTCTAAGACACAAAAATCTTTAGAAGAAAAATCATTAGAGATTCGTATGGATGCTAAAAAAAAGATATACATTAAAGATAATGTATATGATTACAATTCATTTCCGGATAGTTTTAATCTTTTGGCAAAACAATATGATAAAAATATAAGTGTATATATTCGTGCTGATAAGAACTTGACTTATGAAAATATTGTTTATTTACTCAAAAGTGTAAAAGAAGCAGGGTTTTCAAAAGTTTCTTTGGTTACCAATGGCTAATGAATACTCGATTTTTATTTATTTTTTCAGGTTTTCTTTCATTCATCTTTTATTTTATTGTCTTATTTGGATTAGTTTTTGGATTTGATTTTTCTAACCCTATACGATATATTACAAAAACAGACACTCAGCTTGAACAATCTATTGAAATTGATGCCATTGTAGATACGGCTTCAAAAGGTGATGATGCTCTTCAAGGTGGAAACCCGCTTGAAGGAACAGGTATCAAAGATATGTTTTCTTCTATTTCTGATAAGGCTTCTATAAGTGATGATATTCCTGATAATCGCGACCGGGTTGCAAAAAATTTAGCGTTAAACAAAAAACGCCAACAAATTTTAGAGGAACTCCGCAATGATATTGAAAATATCAATGCAAAACTTCAAACTATCAAAAATAAAGTTATTGCCGTAACATCTCAAACGCCAAAACCAGATACTTCTGATGGTGTTTATGATGAATGGTTTTCAAAAGTTTATAAAATACTCTATTCAAAATGGAATGTATCTTTTTATCAAAATGCTTCCGTAAGCGTTTTGCTTACGATTACAGATAAGGGAGATTTCAATTATAGAATATTAAAATATTCTCGCTATGATGATTACAATCAAAGTGTTGAAAATCTTTTAAAGTCTCTTAATAATCAAAAATTTCCTCCTTATCCTAAAGGAAAATTTGTTAATATTGAGGTTAATTTTAGAACAGAAGGGAAATAATGAAAATTTTATTTTTAATTTTTACATGTTGTATAAGTCTTTTTGCTGCTGATGCGACATTAGATGTAGTAAAAATGATCCAGAAAATTCCAAATATAGAAGTTAGTTATCTGGATTCCAAAGATTCAGAACAAGCAAAAAAAATTTATAAAATTTTAATGACAGATTTGAAAATTAGTGGTCATTTTGAAGTTTTTGACGGGGATAAGTCTAAGGGTAATAATATTGATTATATAGCATATAGATCTAAAAAAACAGATATGTTGGTTCGGGTAGAAGCAAGTAATGATTCTGATGGTATGAAGGCAATTATGTATTTATATGATATTAATTCTTCATCATTAAAAATTAATAAAATTTATAACATTTCCAATAAAACTTTATATCCATTTGCTTCTCATAAAATGGCAATTGATATTAATGACTATATCAAAGCGCCTTCTATTGCATGGATGAATAGATTTATTGTCTTGTCAAAATATCATGGTTCCGGAGAGACCGATATTATCATCGCTGATTATACTTTAAGTTATCAAAAAAGTATTATCAAAGGGGGATTAAATATTTTTCCAAAGTGGGCAAATGCTGATCAAACAGAGATTTTTTATACAAAATATTTAAAAAAACCTACAATTATTAAATATAATATTTATACAGGCGTGAGTCAAACCATTCTTGATAGCGATGGCATGGCAATTGTTTCTGATGTCAGTAAAGACGGCAATAAACTTCTTTTGTCTCTTGCTCCGGAAGCGCAGTCTGATATATTTTTGTATGATTTAAAAACCAAAAAAAATATACAATTAACAAAATACCCCGGTATTGATGTGTCCGGAAATTTTATCGATAATGAAAGTGCAATGATTTTTGTCTCTGATAGAGCGGGATATCCTAATATATTTGCGAAAAAATTAGATATTAATGCTCCTGTTGAACAAGTTGTTTATCATGGTAGAAATAATAGCTCAGCTTCTGCTTATGGGGATTATGTTGTATATACAAGCCGAGAGAGTGCCAATGAGTTTGGTTTAAATACTTTTAATTTATATTTAATTTCAACAAAAAGCGACTATATTAGAAGATTAAGCGCTAATGGAACCAATCAAATGCCTAGATTTTCTAGTGACGGAGGGAGTATTATGTTTTTAAAACATACTCAAAACCAAAGCGCTTTGGGAATTATTCGACTAGATTATAATAAAAGCTACTTGTTTCCGTTGAATAATATAAAAATACAGGCTTTTGATTGGTGATTTGGGTAAAATTTTCAGATATAATAAAAAAACTAAAAATTTGAAGGAGTTTTTATGAATAAAGTTTTAGGCATTGGTCTGATTTCGACTATTTTGTTAATCGCTGGTTGTGCTCAAAAAGATGTTGATGTTTCTAGTTCCGGAGTTACACAAGAAGAAAGTATTCAGACTCCTGTAGCAGAGCCTGCGCCTCAACCTGCTCAACCTGAAGAAAAACCGGAAATTGCAAGTGGGACAGTAATAGGAAGTGTATATTTTGATTTTGATAAGTTTAATATTAAAACAGATATGCAAGCAGTTGTTGATGAGAGTGCCCAGAAAATCAAAGACGCAAATATGAATGTTTTGATTGAAGGCAATACAGATGAATTTGGTAGTGATGAATACAATTATGCACTAGGGACCAAGAGAGCATTATCTGTTAAAAATGCTTTAATTGTCAAAGGGATCAATAAAGATGCTATCAAGGTTATTAGTTTTGGGGAAAGCAAGCCAATTTGTCAAGAAAAAACAAGGGCATGTTACCAAAAGAATAGAAGAGCTGATATTAAACTTGTTAAATAGTTAATGTATTTTATAAAACAAACAAGACACATTTGTATTAGCGGGTTTTTGTTACTTTGTTTGAGTTGCCTATTTTTAAAAGCAGAGCCATCTGCTTTTGAACTTCAAAGTGGAGCTACAAAAAAAGAATTAAAAACACTCCAATCAAGTAATAAAAATATTGAATCTATTATTGCGGATTTGCAAAATAAAGTAATCTCTCTTCAAGAACTTCAAGATGGGCTTAAAAGTTTATTTGAAGGGCAAACTTTGAAAATCAAGAGTTTATTAGATACTGCATTAAGCCACGAAAATTCTATTAAATCTCTACAATCACTTCAAGAGTTGCATTCAAATACATTGAAACAACAATCAGATTTACTGGAACTTTTGAAACAACAAGTTCAAAACAATCAAAAAAGTATAAAAACATTGGATAAAAAAATTACAGACATGGGGGAATTGTTGAGTCAAATTAATGCCGGCATGCTTAATCAGCTAAACCTGATTAAGAAGAATCTTGAATTGCCCACTTCCGACTCAAATATAACTGAAGATTCAAAGAATCCGGTTTCAAAAACTCCCGATACCAAAAATTCTAAAAATACTTCCAAGTCATCTCATTTACCTGTTTTTCAAAAAGATATTTCCAAACAAAAAGAAATTTTTGAGGATGCTAAAAAATTATACTCTCAAAAAAACTTAGAGGGAGCAAAGTTAAGGCTTCAATGGCTGGTAGAAACTAAATACCAGGTTGCCTATAGCTTATATTTACTTGGAGAAATTGCATACAAACAGAAAAAATATCAAGATGCTATTGGTTTTTATAAAAAAAGCGTCTTATCAAATGATAAAGCCAATTATATGCCTGTTTTATTATGGCATACTGCTTGGGCTTTTAGATATTTAAAAGATTTAACAAATTACAATAAATTCTTAGATTCTTTGATATACTTATATCCTAATAGTGAGCAAGCCCAAAAAGCTAAAGAAAATCGAATGAAAATAAAGGAAAAAAATGAATAATATAGAGACCAATAAAGTTGTAGCTATTGAGTATGAAGTAATGGATTTTGATACAAAAGAAGTTGTAGATTCAAATATTGGTTCTAAACCATTAGAATTTTTAATTGGTGCAGGACAAGTTATTACAGGTTTAGAAAAAGCCATCATTGGCGCTGAAATTGGAAAAAAACTTGAAATACAAATTAAGCCTGAAGAAGCTTACGGGATTTATCGAAGTGACTTTTTGCAAGAAGTCCCCAAAGAGCAGTTTGAAGGAATTGCTTTAGAAAAAGGAATGACGCTTTTTGGACAAGGAGAAAATGGACAAACAGTTCAAGTGATGGTGAAGGATTTTAATGATACAACGGTTATGATTGATTATAATCACCCTTTAGCAGGAAAAACACTTTTATTTAATATTACGGTACTGGATTCACGAGAACCTACAGAGCAAGAAATTATAAGTGGGGGTGTTGGAGGAGGTTGTGGTTGTAGTGGAGGAGAGGGTGATCATGAACATCACGGACATAAAGAAGGTGGTTGTTGTGGAGGTGGAGGTGGAGGCTGTGGCTGTTCTCACTAATAAAAAGACACTTAGTCTTTAGGCATCCTTGATAATGCCAATATCAAAATGCAAACTAAGTTTCAATTGAAAATTTTAAATTGAGTATAAAATTTTGTAGTTTTTTGTTTGGAAATATCTTTTTGAAAAACAGGTAAATGAGATGACTTGGAAGTATTTTTAGAATTTTTGGTATCGGGAGTTTTTGAAACCGGATTCTTTGAATCTTCAGTTATATTTGAGTCGGAAGTGGGCAATTCAAGATTCTTCTTAATCAGGTTTAGCTGATTAAGCATGCCGGCATTAATTTGACTCAACAATTCCCCCATGTCTGTAATTTTTTTATCCAATGTTTTTATACTTTTTTGATTGTTTTGAACTTGTTGTAGTAATTTTAGGGTTAATTCCAAGATTTATCTTATATTTATCTTGTTTTTGAAATCTTTTAGAGTAGTTTTATATTCTAAACTTTGAAATCACAATGGACGCTAATTTATGGGGAGTTTTTGAATAAGTCAAAGATGATTCTCATCCATTTTTGCTTAAAATCTTAACTAACACTCAAAAAATGATATTTTCATCTTTAAGCATTTTATTCAACTCTTCTTCGTTGAGAGTTTTTATTTTTAAAGCATTTGCCTTATCAAGTTTGCTTCCGGCATTGATGCCATAAACAATAAAATCAGTATTTTTGCTTACATTGGAAGTGATTTTTGCCCCTAAAGATTCCAATAAAGAAGCAATTTGATCTCTTGGTTTAGAAAGTGTCCCTGTCAAGACAATTGTTTTGTCTGTGAAAATTGTCATATTAACATTTGTTGTTTGTGGTGCCTGTGGAGAAATGATTGTAAATAATTTGTCAATAAGAATCTTATTGACAATTCCAAAGTCAATGACAGATGCTGCCATTTCTTTTCCAAAGCCATCTAGGGCAACTATATCATCATGTGTTTTTTTAAATATATCTAAACCAAAGTTTGCGGCTAATTTTTTACTGGCGCCTTCTCCAATATGTTCAATTCCAAGAGCATTTAAAAGTCGCCATAGTTGAATATTTTGAGTATTTTTAACAGACTGCAAAAGATTTTGTGCTTTTTTTTCTTGCCACCCTTCTAATTTGAGTAATTCTTCAAGATCTAGCGAATAGAGATCTAAGATATTTGATATGATTTTATTTTCAAATAATTGTTCAACTATTTTTTCACCTAAACCATCAATATTGAGTGCTTTTTTGGAGGCAAAATAGATGATAGATTCCTTGACCCTAGCTTTACATGAGAGATTTTGACAACGAATAAAAATTTCTTCAATCAATAACTCACTACCACATACAGGACATTGAGTTGGTTTGATAATATCAATTTGTGTCCCATCTCTAAGGGATGTGATAGGTTTGATAATTTTGGGGATTACATCGCCACTGCGAATAATAATAACGGTATCTTTAATTTTAATATCTTTTTTTTCAATTTCAGAATAGTTATGAAGCGTTGCTCTAGAAATTGTTGCTCCTTCTATTTCAACAGGTTCAAGTTCTGCTACAGGAGTTATGACGCCTGTTCTGCCTACTTGAAGCGTGATAGAGAGAATTTTTGAACTTTTTTCAATAGCAGGAAATTTGTAAGCACATGCGAAGCGTGGAGATTTGATAGTGAAGCCCATTTGTTTTTGCGCTGCGATATTATCAATCATAATCACCATTCCATCCAGCATAATGGGGTATGTATGACGCATACGAACTAATTCATCGTGTAATTTTTGAATTGTGTGAATATCAGGGCAGAATGTGACAAAAGGTGTGGGGTAAAAGCCATATTGTAAGATTTGGTTGATTGTTTTAAAGAAACTTCCTTCTTTGATGTCATTTTTTCCTAATCCCCAAGGAATGAATTTTAATTTTCTTTCTGCAGTAATTTTGGGATCAAGCTGTCGAAGACTTCCGGCAGCTGCATTTCGAGGATTAGCAAAAAGGTTTTGTTTTGATTGTATTCTTTCTTGATTGATTTTCTCAAAATCCTCTCGAGTAATCACTACCTCTCCTCTAATCTCAATACCTTTTTGATAGGGAATTTCAAGAGGGATTGATGGGATAGTTTTGGCTTGCGGGGTAACAAGCTCCCCTTCAATACCGTCTCCTCTTGTTGTTGCAGTTTGCAAAATCCCTTTGTCATAATATAAATTTAATGATACGCCATCAAATTTAGGAGAACAAGTAAAATTGGCTTTTGGATAAGTTTTATAAATTCTATTTATCCATTCTTGAAGTTTTTGGGAGTCAAAAATATCATCTAAACTCCACATTCTTTCTAAGTGTTTATGCTTTTTGAAAGATTCAAGCACTCCATTTCCAACTCTTTGGGTGGGCGATGAGGGTATAATTTGGCCGGGATTTTTTTCCTCATAAGTTTTAATTTGATGATAAAGGGTATCATATTCTTCATCTGTTGCTATAGGATCGTCTAAAACATAGTAATGATAAGCCATTTTTTTAAGTAAAGAGGTAAAATTTTGATATTCTTCAAAGTTTTTTATCATTGATTCCTCATTTATAGTATAAAAATCCATGTATTTTAGATAATATTATAGCATTGATTTGAGGCATTGTTTTAGATAATCTAAACTAAAAACAATGATATATGAAGGAGTTATTTTGATAAGTGATATTGATAAAACCACTTCCCTGCACCTCAATAATGAAGTTCAATTTTTATGTTTTACGCTTGATGGGGATTTGGATTCTCAATTATATGCCATGAATGTTTTTAAGATTCGTGAGATTATCTATTATGATGGAGAATTTACCGAAACTGCCGGTGAAAATGATGGGATTATGCTTGGATTTTTAACAGTTAGGGGAGAATCTATACCTTTAGTGGATATGAAAAGATGGCTTTATTACAGTTCTGCAGATCCCAAAAGAGATTTAAGACCCTATTCAATCACTTCTAAGAAAAGTTTGGTTGTCATTTGTAATTTTTCTAATTATACTGTTGGGCTTAAAATACTGGGAGTGAAGCGTATTATCCAAAAGAATTGGTCAGAGGTGAGTATGGGGAGTGATTATGGTCTTGAAGGAGAAGGAAAGGTAACAGCCACAACCAAATATGATGATGGTTGTGTGATTCAGATTTTGGATGTCGAGAGAATGATAACAGATGCTTTTCCTATGCTTGATAATTTTTCAGATTTGAAGCTCCAACCAATTGAGAGTATTGATAGCGATAAGATTGTTTTATTGGCAGAAGATTCAAAATCGGTTGCAAAATCTTTGCAAAAAATTATCGAAAAACTTGATTTGAAATACTTTACATTTCCAAACGGAAAAATGCTTTTAGATTATTTATTTTCAGAAGGGGCAATCCAAAATGTAGGGGCTATTATTACGGATTTAGAAATGCCTATGGTATCAGGTTTTGAGGTTTTAAAACGAGTAAAAGAAAGTCCTCAAACAAGACATATTCCTGTTATCATCAATTCTTCTATGAGTAGTGATTCCAATAAACAAATGGCACAAACTCTTCATGCAGATGGGTTTATTACAAAATCAAATCCTATAGAGATTGAAGAATTGCTCAAAAGTTTTTTAGAAAATATAAAATAATTTCAACGAAAGGTAAAAAGGTAAAAATGTTACGGACACATCTATGTTCAGATTTAAATGAGAAAGATATTGGCAAAGAGGTAGTTTTATGTGGTTGGTGCAATACTTATAGAGATCATGGAGGGGTTGTTTTTATTGATTTGAGAGATAAAAGCGGGTTGATACAATTAGTTTGCGATCCGGCAACCCCTGCACACAAAATAGCTTCAAATGTTCGTGATGAATATGTATTGATTGGCAAGGGAAAGGTCAGGGCAAGAGGAGAAGGTCTTGAGAATCCAAGGTTAAAAACCGGGAAGATTGAAGTTGAACTTTATGAACTTATAATTGAAAACAAAAGCCTTACTCCTCCGGTGGGCATTGATGATGAAAGCGTCAATGAGGATCTAAGATTGAAGTATAGATATTTAGACTTACGCTCTCAAAAGTCTTTTCACATTTTCAAAACACGCAGCGATATTAGTATATGTGTAAGAAATACTTTGAGTAAAATGGGGTTTATAGAAGTGGAAACACCTATTTTATCTAAGACTACACCCGAAGGAGCAAGGGATTATTTAGTGCCTAGCAGAGTCCATGACGGAGAGTTTTTTGCATTACCTCAAAGTCCCCAACTTTTTAAACAACTTTTGATGATAGGTGGTTTTGATAGATATTTTCAAATTGCAAAATGTTTTCGTGATGAGGATTTGCGAGCAGATAGACAGCCTGAATTTACTCAAATTGATGTGGAGATGAGTTTTTGTACTCAAGAAGATGTGATGGAAGTAGCCCAAGACCTCATTAAAGATATTTTTTCAATTTGTTCTTTGGAGGTAAAGACACCTTTTAGGCAGATGAAATATCAAGAAGCTATGGAAAGTTATGGCTCAGATAAACCTGATTTACGCTTTGATATGCCGCTTATTGAGGTGGGGGATTTATTTTTAGATTCTTCAAATGAAATTTTTAAATCTATTGCTAAAGAGAGTAAAAAAAATCGCTTCAAAGCTTTGAGAGTACCGGAGGGGGATAGCTTTTTTACCCGCAAAAGTTTGGGTGAGGCAGAGGAGTTTGTCAAAAAATTTGGCGCAAAAGGTTTGGCATATATTCAAGTCAAAGAAGATGGGGTCAAAGGACCTTTAGTAAAATTTATTTCTGAAGAAAACTTAAAAATATTACTTCAAAGGGTAGGGGCAAGAGTTGGGGATATTGTATTCTTTGGAGCAGGGGAGAAAAAAAATGTTTGGGATTATATGGGGAGACTTCGTCTCAAAATAGCTCAAGATAACAGAATGATAGATGCAAATCGTTTTGAATTTTTGTGGGTAGTGGATTTTCCTATGTTTGAGAGAGTCGAAGGAAAAATTTCAGCACTCCATCATCCTTTTACAATGCCAAAAAATTTAGATAAAGAAGATGTTGAAGAGATTGAATCAGTTGCTTATGATATTGTGCTAAATGGAGTTGAACTTGGAGGAGGAAGTATCAGAATTCACAAACAAGAAATACAAAAAAGAGTTTTTGAAATTTTAAATATTACTGAAAATGAAGCTAGAGATAAATTTGGTTTTTTGCTTGAAGCATTGAGTTTTGGAGCTCCTCCTCATGGAGGATTTGCGATAGGACTTGATCGTTTGGTCATGTTGCTAACAAAAACAAATAGCATTCGCGATGTGATTGCCTTCCCTAAAACTCAAAAGGCAACTTGTCCGCTTACAAATGCTCCTAGCAGAGCAAGTGAAGAGCAAATGAGAGAATTGCATATTCGTTTAAGAAATCCAAATCATACATGAATAAATACAAAATCATCGAAGGGAGAAAAATGAAAAAGTTATTTTTAATTATTGGGGCACCGGGGAGTGGAAAAACTACAGATGCACAACTCATTGCAGAGCATTTTGATGATGGAATCGTGCATTATTCTACAGGTGATTTGTTGAGGGCTGAAGTGGCAAGTCGGAGCGAACAAGGAAAGTTGATTGAAGGTTTTACAAGCAAGGGCAATTTAGTCCCATTGGATATAGTAGTTAAAACAATTCTTAGGGCTATTCAAAACGCCCCTAAAGATGTTATTTTGATTGATGGTTATCCAAGAAGTGTTGAACAAATGAATGCCTTAGATGATGTTTTGAAATCTCAAACTCAAGTCCAACTTATAAATGTAATTGAAGTAGAAGTTAGTGAATCTGTGGCAAGAGATAGGGTATTGGGCAGGGCAAGGGGAGCAGATGATAATGTAGAAGTGTTTAATAATAGAATGAAGGTTTATCTCACCCCCCTTAAGGAAATTCAAAGTTTCTATACAAAATTAGGAATTCTTAAAAAAATTAATGGGGAAAGAACTATAGAGACAATTGTGAATGAAATGGAAGCTTTTATCCAATCAAAAATTTAAGGAGTAAAATATGGAAATAACAAAAATACCCGTTGGAGAAAATCCTGATAAAATCAATGCGGTCATAGAGATCCCTTATGGATCAAATATCAAATATGAAATTGATAAAGAAAGTGGAGCTGTTGTTGTTGATCGTATTATGTATAGCGCAATGTTTTATCCTGCTAATTATGGTTTTGTCCCTAATACGTTAAGTGAAGATGGAGATCCTGCAGATATTTTAGTGCTCAATGAATACCCTCTTCAAGCAGGTAGCGTGATTAAATGTCGTTTAATTGGTGTGTTGATTATGGAAGATGAAGGTGGTATGGATGAAAAGCTTTTAGCTCTCCCATTGAGTAAGATTGATCCTCAATATGATTTGATTCAAACATTGCAAGATTTGCCAAAAATTACGCTAGATAGAATCAAAAACTTTTTTGAAACCTATAAAATGCTTGAACCAAATAAATGGGTAAAAGTTAAGGGGTTTGAAGGAAAAGATAGGGCTCAAGCTATTTTGGAAAAAGCCATTAAAGCCTATCATTAAGACTTTAATAACTGCATAAATTCTGAGCGTGTTTTGGAATCTGATTTGAAAAGACCACGTATGGCGCTTGTATTGATACGAGCATTTTGTTTTTGAACTCCTCTCATGCTCATACATAAATGTTGGGCTTCACATACTACCATTACTCCTTTTGGAACGAGGACTTCCATAATCGTATCTGCAATTTGAGTAGTGAGTTTTTCTTGAATTTGGAGTCTTCGGCAATATATTTCTACTAATTTGGCTAGAGCACTAATTCCAACAACCTTTTTATCCGGGATATAGCCAATGCTAATATGTCCAAAAAATGGTAGAATATGATGTTCGCACATTGAATAAAATTCGATATTTTTAAGTATTACCATTTCATCACATGCTCCATCGCTAAATACACTTCCTAGCGCAAGTTTTGGATTTTGTTGGTAGCCGCTATATAAGAAATCCCAAGATTGTTCTACTCTGCTTGGAGTTTGTTTGAGTCCTTCGCGACAAGGGTTTTCACCAATTTTTGTGAAAAAATAATCAAAATAATTTTTATAAGACATTTTATCTTCCTAATAGGGATTTGATTCTATTTTGAATGCTTGGATGGGTGCTAAAAGTTTCTGAAGCATCAAAAATATATGCTGCTTTTCTTGTGGGATTGGTATCTACTTCGGAGTAGTCATTGCTATTATAATCCCCGCTAATTTTTTGTAATGCTCTAATCATAGGTCTTGAATCTTCCATGATGTATGCTGCCCCGCTATCTGCCATGTATTCACGACTTCTACTAAGATACATTTGCAAAAATAGCGTAAATACGGGCAAAATAAATTGCAGAATAAGCAAAATCATTCTAGCTGTATTGGCGCCTTTTTGGCGATTGTTTCCTAAAAATATCCAAACAATAGAGTTTGTAACCAAAAGCATAATATTGCTTAATATCCCCACACACATTGTTAATCGAATATCCCCATGTCTGATGTGGCTGAGTTCATGTGCCATAACAGCCTTGAGTTCATCTCTTTGTAAATTTGTAATTAATGCAGTAGTGAGAGCAATTAAGGAATTATTTTCATTCCAACCACTCGCAAAAGCATTCATATAAGGAGCATTCATTATATAGAGTTTTGGAATAAAAGAAGTATGAGATTCATCAATAAGCTCTTCTAAAATGCCATAAATTTGTCTCTCAGTTTTACTTAGAACCTTGCTTGGATCAATTAACTTGTATTCACTCCCTTCTAGCATGATCCTTGTAAAGTTCTGTATGGAAAAATAAATAATAACCAAAGCTCCAATAAGCATACAAAATGTTACGATAGGAAAAATCTGAAAAGTAACTAATTCTATGAATGCTTGGCTAAAAGAAGGAGCATTGATTCTGATAATATCTACCAATAGACCAATGAAAATAAAAATCAAAATATAAGTGATCAAAACAGCATTTGTTTTGAACTGATTTTGAGAGATTATTTTTTTGAAATCCATTTAATTTTCTTCCTTGTTTTTGGTTGGTACTTAATTATTGCAAAATTTTTTTAATCAATTTTAATGTTTTTATGTGCAAGCTCCTCAATAAGAGTCGTAGCATAACTTCCTTTGGGAAGAGAAAATTCCATTTCAACCCATGCATTTTCTTCAATATATCTATATTTTAGATCTTCTACCCAAATCCAAGCAAATCTTCTAGAGCCATTTGTTTTTATTTTGGTATCATCAAATTCCCTTTCAATCTCCCCTGCTAAAGCAGTGGCATGAAGTATTTTTTGCCCATATAAAAGACCTGTAGGGGCAATTTCTTTGGCATAAAAGCGCTCTATATCTTTAGGGGTTTGCAAACCAAATATTTTCCCATGAGGATAATGACAGAGTATATCACCTTCCAGAAGTTTAAAAAAATGTGGTTGATTTTTAATAGATTTGATTTGTTCAAGAGGTAATGGCATATTTTGAAGCCATAAGGCTTGAAAAATTTCCGGGACTTCAAAAGAATCAAAAATCCTGCTTAGCTTGATTCTGGATCCCAGCCATTGATTAAAAAGAAAGCTTTGGTAAGCGCTCAAAAGCAAATCATTAATTTTTCTATTTTTTAATCTCATTTCTTGATGGGCAATTTTTTTTCCTTCAAGATGATTGTTGCCATCTTTACCAAATCTTTGATATCCAAAATAATTGGGCAATCCATTTTGAAGAATAGTTTGAAGAATGCAATCCATTTTTATAAAGGCAGATGGAGTTATTTTTTTGAGACGAATGAAAAAATTATTGCCTTTGAGATGCCCTGTTTTTAGCTTATTGTCATGGTAAGTAGATGTAATAATTTTGATATTTCTTTCTTCTAATAAAGAGAGTTTTGAATCTAAAGATTGAGTAAATTTTTTGTGGATAGAAATATATTGAGAAGTTGTAGCAGATTTGTCTTTTAAGCCCGCATAACCTATATCACTTGCTTTACAACCAAGTATATTAGAAAATATTTTTATCATTTCCAGTGTGCTAAGTCCTTTTTTTCTAATATTTAAAATATGGTGCTCTCCTTTGTTGCTAAAAGGATAAAGAGGCAATTCTCTGACCATAAAATCTCTAGGATTTTGTGAAAAATGAAAATCTATGGGAGAATGGTTGAGTGCATAAATTTTATTCATCAAATAATAGAACGCTTAATAAAAGGAGATAGACTTGTAAGGACTTCATAAGGAATTGTATCAAATATTTTGGCAATATGAGAGGCATCATCAAATACACAGACTTTTTCTTGAGTGCTTATACAAGAAAAGCAATCCATTGAAATAACAGGCAATATTGGATAACCTTCAGATGTGCATAAAGAATGTTTTTCATTTAATCGAAATAATCCATCTCCATAGCCAATATCATAAGTGCTAATAATGGCATCCTCTTGTAAAATGCTTTTTCCGCCATAGCCAATTTTTGCACCTTTTTTCAATGATTGTTCACAAATTTTATCTGCCCAAAGAGAGGCAATGGGTTTAAGGGAATTAGCAATAGGGAGTAAAAAAGTATTTGTGAGATAACCAAAAGCCCCAATCCCCACACGCACTAAATCATCTTTAATATCAGCACTCCTTAGTGTCCCTGATGAACTTAATGAATGAAATCTCGGATAAGGGATGCTTAATTTTTGGCACAAGTATCTCACTTCTTCTTTGATAAGGCAAAATCTTTTTTGAGCTTCTTGAAAATCTTGTTTTTCTACATCTCCATAGCCATTATGTGTAAAAACTCCCAAAAGATTGAGATTTTTGCTTTGGATTTTTTCGATAAATAAGCCAAGATCTTTTGGAGAAATTCCATTGCGATTCATTCCTGTATTGACTTTGAGTTCTACGGATTGGTTTTTTTCTAAATTTTCAAGAGTTTTTAGTGAATTGATAGTAATATGAATATTTTTTGGAGCATTTGGAGATAAATTCCCATAAAGTATTGTAATGTGATCAAAAAAATTAGCAATTTTAAGGGCTTCAAATTCATTTTTTACAAAGACACTCTTGATACCATAAGCATAAGCCAAAGGTGCTATTTGTTCTAATCCGTGACCATAGGCATTATCCTTGAGGACTAAAGCCAGTTTATTTTTGTCTTTAATATGAGAAACAATAGTATCAAGATTGTTTTTGAATTTTTTTGAATCAATAAGTATTTCTGCCATTTATTTTTCAGGGGAAACCCCCTGATGGAATTATTTTTTAGCCGGAAGTTTGGAGATATAATCAGCAAGAGCTTCAATATCTTGATCAGATACATTTTTCATTTGACCATACATAATAGCCTTTGCACCGCCATTATCAGCTGTTCCGGCTTTGTAGCCTTTGAGATCAGTGAGTAATTTATTTTTTGGAAGACCTGCAATTGTTACACCTCCTTTAGCACCTGGAGCGATTTTTTGACCATTTGCACCATGACAAGCTACACATTTCTTGAAGGCTGCAGGGGATTGCGCTGCCATCACCAAACTTATAGCACCAAATAATGAGATCATGAATATTTTTTTCATTATCTTTCCTTTTTCCTTTAGTTTGTTGTCCTTGCTTGAATCATGCAAGCAATTCACGCAAACATTCTACAAAGTTATACCTTAGATAAAACTAAGTTAAAGTTTAATTCTAGAGCTAAAAGCTCTTGCAAGTGAGAGTTGATCGATATTTTCCAGTCCAATTCCGGTTGGAACTCCTTGTGCTATTTTGGTAAAAATAAGATCACAATCTTGCAGGTTATGTTCGATAAAAAGCATGATTGAGTCGTTTGCAAGAGTAGGGGAGAAGGCAAAAATAATCTCTTTGATTTGAAATTTTTGAATCTGTTTTTTTAAGGTAATAAAATCAAACATTTCCAATTCACTAATTACTTGATATATTCCTTTGAAATCCCCAATTTCTTCAATAGTAAAAATATCTCTAGGATGTAAAACCATACAGATTTGACCATTATGACGATTTTCATCTAAACAAATTTCGCATATTTCACTCTCACTTACTCCGCCGCATATACTGCATTTAGATACATGATCAATAGCATTTTCTATACAATGAGAAATTTGCAAGGCAAGGTTTTTATTTTCAATACTTAGGGTATAGGCCATTCTTTGCGCAGATTTTTTGCCAATACTTGGAAGTTTTTCAAGCGCTTCAACAAGAGAAAAAAAATGATTTAGATTATTTCTATAAGTCTTCATAATTAAATTATATCTGAAGGTATTTTAACAATGAATAAAACTTTTTTAAGATAGAATTCCGGATTTTAATATTTGATGAGGAGATGTGGATTTGGAAAGTTTCGATTATTATGAAATCTTAGAAATCAATAAAACTAGCGATCAAGAAACAATCAAGAAAGCTTATAGAAAAATGGCTCTTAAATACCATCCGGATAGAAATCCGGAAGATAAACAAGCAGAGGAAATGTTTAAAAAAATTAATGAAGCCTACGAAGTTCTCAGCGATAATTCTAAGCGCCAAATTTATGACAGATATGGCAAAGAAGGGCTTGAGAATAATGGATTCAGAGGTTTTAGCGGCAGAGATTTGAATGACATTTTTGGCGATTTGGGATCGATTTTTGAATCAGCCTTTGGCTCTGGTTTTGGATTTGGGAGTGCCGGAAAGAAAGAAGCAAAAATTAAATTTGTTCCTGATTATCTTTATAAACTGGATATTAGTTTCAAAGAAGCTATATTTGGTTGTAAGAAAACAATTCAAACAAAATATAAATCTTTTTGTAAAGAATGTGATGGAACAGGTGCCAAAGATGGCAAAATACAAACTTGTCCGGATTGTGGCGGTAAGGGGCAAGTGTTTATGAGACAAGGGTTCATGACTTTTGCTCAAACTTGTTCTTTATGTGGGGGGGAAGGGCATGTTATTAAAGAAAAATGCTCTATTTGCCATGGAGAAGGTTTTGTTTTTGTAGAAGAAAGTTTTGAGGTTAATATCCCTGAGGGAATGGATGATGAGAATAGAATGCGGGTTATAGGGAAGGGAAACCAACTGAAAAATGGATCAAGAGGGGATTTGTATATTATAACTTTTGTTGAACATGATGATTATTTTGTACGTGATGGAAGTGATGTTTATATTGAGGTGCCTGTATTTTTTACATCTATTCCTTTGGGTGCAAGTGTCAAAATTCCTTCTTTACGAGGTGAGCTTGAGCTTAATGTTCCTGCCAATTCTCAAGATGGATCAAAGTTTGTATTTAAAGGAGAAGGGGTCAAAGAAGTCAATCATAATGCTTACGGGAGTCTTGTGGCAGTTATTAAAATTATTTATCCCAAAAGTCTCAATGAAGAACAAAAAGAGTTGTTATTGAAACTTCATAACAGTTTTGGCTATGAAAGCGAACCGCATAAAAATCTTTTTGAGGAATGCTTTGAGAGGATTAAAAACTGGTTTAAATCAGAGAAACTCAAAACAAAAAAGCAATAATTTAGAATTTTTAAACGAGAGTATGAGTAAATTTTCGAACTTCTTTATCAAGATATAAAATGTCTTCTTGATTTTTGAGATAAGAAATATCTCCATTGAATTTGTTGATACTTTCTTGAATAATAAAATTAATTTTCCCAAAATTAATTTTACATTCTAAAAAATTTGTAACTGCAATTTCATTACTGGCATTCAGAATTACACCCAATTGAGGATTTTGTATTAAAATATCTTTTAATTTCCAAAGCGGGTATCTTTGTGCGTCAATAGATTCAAATTTGATGGCTGCAAGATTTTCCAGATTGATATTTGGGATTACACAATCAAAAGCTGCTTGTTTAGGATCTAGGGCATAGGCAATTGGAAGTTTCATATCCGGGTAAGCTAAATGCGCTGTAATACTTCCATCTATAAATTCAATGAGAGCATGTATATGAGAACTTCGTTCAATATAACCTGCAATCTCATCAATACCAAAAAGCCATTTAGTTTCTAAAACTTCAAAAAGTTTATTGACCATAGTGGCTGAATCAATGGTGATTTTTTTGCCCATCTTCCAATTAGGGTGTTTGAGAGCTTCATCGGTTTTTTTTGAAGGAATATCTTTTGGGGGTGTATCCCTAAAGGCTCCTCCACTTGCAGTGATAACAAATTTTTTAATTGGTTTGTTGTTGCAAAGATACCAGAGACCAAAATGTTCGCTATCTATAGGGATAATCTTGCTTGTATCTAACAGCCAACCGGCTACTACAAGAGATTCTTTGTTAGCTAGAGCAAGTTTTTTGTGATAATGTAGGGCTGTAAATGTTGGTTTTAGCCCCCCAAAACCTACCAAAGCATTGACAACCAAAGACGAAGAAGAATCTGCAATCATCTCACAAATCCCTTCTGACCCTGTATATACTTTTGCATTTTTAGGTTGGAGTTTGAGACGATCTTTGGGGTCTAGAATAGCAACTTTTTTGGGATGAAAGTGTGCAATTTGAGCATTCAATAAATCAATATTGCGTCCGGCACTCAAAGATTCTATTGGTATTTGAAACTTTTGAGCGATTTGTAATGTATTGACTCCTATAGAACCTGTGCTTCCTAATAATATCATTAAAGTCCCTAAATATACATAATGGATGTGTCTTTCCAGATATCAAGAAAATAAAGCAAAAAATGCATCGTAATAGCTCCAAATAATATCGCATCCAGTCGATCAAGGATACCTCCATGACCGGGCAAGATTTTGCCACTATCTTTAAGATCGACACTTCTTTTTAAATAGCTTTCATACAAATCTCCCAAAATAGCACTCAAAGAAACACCAAAACTTATCAAAAGAGAAATAATAAAATTTCCACTTAATCCGCCTATGCCTACAAAACTTCCTACTGCAACTGCTATGGCTAATCCAATAATTGCGCCTTCCAGAGTCTTGTTAGGAGAGGTGGAGGTAAAAGGAGTTTTGCCAAAAGCTTTCCCACCAAAATATGCTCCCACATCTGTTAGAGCAACAATGATAATAAGCCAAATGATTGCGTGAGATCCAAAATCTTTATAAATAGCAAAAATTGTAAGAAAAGGGATGCTTGGATAAATAAATGGGAGGATTTGTTTGGGATGAAAAGATTTTTTATAAGCTAAGTATCCGGCCATCACCATGGCAATAAAAATTGCTGATTCAATAGGGCGTCCATTTATCCCTGCAAATATCCATACAATCACTGCTAGCAAATACATCATCCAGTGAGATTTGCAAGCAAATAACTTGATAGATTCCCCAAAACCAAATAAATAAGCTATTCCCAATATTGTCCATACAAGAATGATATGATTGATAGAAAGGATCAATATAAGACATAAGATAATAATGATACCTGTAATATAACGTTGTTTATCTTTGCCTAATTTATCCGGAATTTTTTCTCTTAAACTCATTTTTGCCTCATTTTTCATTAATAAATATTCCTAATTATAATGTAAAACTCATTAAAGCTTGTTATAATCCCAAAAAAACTTTATTTTTCAATTTATTTAAAAGGTAATAGATGGAATATGATGTGATTGTGGTTGGTGGCGGACATGCCGGGATTGAAGCCGGCATTATCAGCGCAAAAATGGGGGCAAAAACTCATCTTTTAACAATACTGGTAGAAAATATCGGATTAGCAAGTTGTAACCCGGCTATTGGAGGGTTGGGTAAAGGGCATTTGACAAAAGAGGTGGATGCATTAGGGGGTGTGATGGGTATTATTAGCGATCATTGTGGGATACAATATCGTATTTTAAATGCTTCTAAAGGACCGGCTGTTCGAGGAACAAGAGCGCAAATTGATATGGATAAATACAGAATATTTGCCAGGAATCTTGTATTGCATACCCCTAATTTAAGTGTTTCTCAAGAGATTGTCGAAGAATTAATACTTCAAGAATCCAAAGTCATAGGATTAAAAACAAATATTGGCAAGATTTATAAAGCTAAAAAAATTATTATTACTACCGGGACATTTTTAAGAGGATTAGTGCATATTGGAGAAAGCAAGAGTCAAAATGGCAGATTTGGAGAAAGTGCTTCAATTAAGCTTTCAAAAAATTTGGAATCTTTAGGGTTTGAAATGGGTAGATTAAAGACAGGAACTTGCCCGCGTATTGATGGTAGAAGTATTGATTTTTCAAGACTTGAAATTCACAAAGGAGATTTTCCTCCTCCTTGTTTTAGCTACAAAACCAATCTTGCTAAGTTCAATCCGATACAACTTCCTTGTTATGTAACCTATACTAATGAAAAAACACATCAATTAATACGCGATAATTTCCATCGCGCTCCTTTATTTACCGGGCAAATAGAGGGAGTTGGTCCTAGGTATTGCCCAAGTATTGAAGATAAAATTAACCGATTTGCCACTAAAGAGCGACATCAATTGTTTTTAGAGCCTCAAACTAGCGATGGAGTAGAATATTATATTAATGGATTAAGCACTTCTTTGCCTTTTGATATCCAAGAAGAGATCATTGCTTCTATTGATGGACTCAAAGAGGCTAGAATCACGCGTTATGGTTATGCTATTGAATATGATTATGTTTATCCTACAGAACTTTTTCACACATTAGAAACTAAAAAAATCAAAAATCTTTATTTGGCCGGTCAAATTAATGGCACTACAGGATATGAAGAGGCTGCAGCACAGGGTATCATGGCTGGAATTAATGCGGTCTTGGATCTTAAGAAAGAGGATGAAAGATTTGCATTTAAATTTGGAGAAATCAAAGAGTTTGTTTTACGTAGAGATGAGGCATATATTGGTGTGATGATTGATGATTTGGTTACTAAGGGCACTAAAGAACCTTATCGTGTTTTTACTTCTCGTGCAGAATATCGTCTTTTGCTTCGTGAAGATAATGCTATTTTTAGACTTGCTGATTATGCGCACCAATTTGGCACGATTGACAAAAGAGATTACGAAATCATCTCTAAAGATAAACAAGACATTTCTCAAGCAATGCAATATTTGGAAAAGTCATCTTTTACTCCCTCAAAAGAAAATCTTGTATTGCTTGAGAAACTTGGTGAAATCCCTATAAATGATAAATGTTCTCCAATGTTAATTATTGGTAGAGATAGCTTTAATAATGAAAAATTAAGAAAATTTAACTCTATTTTTGAGAATTTGAGCGACAGGGCACTACATCAAATTCGCATTCAATCTAAATACTATAGCTATATTCAAAAGCAAACTGAAGACATTTCTAAAATGAAAGAAATGCTTCAAGTTGAGATACCGGAGGGATTTGTTTTTGATGGCATTCCCGGATTGAGTTTGGAAGTAGTTGAGAAACTTAATAAATTCCGTCCTAAAAGTTTATTTAATGCTTCTCAAATTAGTGGTATTACCCCTGCCGGTATTGATGTGCTACATCTTTATATTCATTTAAGAAAAACTTCTTGAAGAGACAAACATGCAACCAAATGTTTTAGAATTTTTAAGTGATTTGGTAAGGTATCCTAGCATCACTCCTGATGAATGTGGGATTTATGAATTAATTTGTGCGCAATTGCCGGATTTTGAAGTTTTGCATATTGACAAAGGGGGAGTAAAAAATTTATTTTTATATAAGCGTTTTGGCGAACCTGCTTCCAAGGCTTTGCATTTTTGCTTTGCCGGTCATATTGATGTGGTTCCTCCCGGTCAAGGGTGGGGCAGCGATCCTTTTAACCCTACACTTAAAGAAGGTTATCTCTATGCTAGGGGCACTCAAGATATGAAAAGTGGCGTTGCTGCTTTTGTTTGTGCCCTTAGAGATTGCATAAAAGATTTTGCAAATTTAAAAACCCCATTGATTCTTTCTGTGTTGCTTACAAGCGATGAGGAGGGTTGTGGAACTTATGGGACAAAAATTGTTTTAGAAGTCCTGGAAGAAAAAAACTTGCTTCCTGATATGGCATTGGTGGGCGAACCTACTTGCACATCAAAGATCGGGGATAATATCAAAATTGGCAGGCGCGGTTCTATTAATGGAATCATTAATCTTAAGGGAGTGCAAGGTCATGTGGCTTATCCTGAAAAATGTATAAATCCCATTGAACTTCTTGGAAGCAAGCTTGGACTTCTTGCAGGGGTAAATTTAGATAATGGAGATGAGCATTTTGATGCCAGCAAACTTGTTATTACTGATATTCGTGGCGGTATGGAAGCAGTGAACGTAACACCGGGGAATGTGAAAATAATGTTTAATGTTAGGAATTCTACCCATACCAATCTCCAAAGTGTTCAAGCCTATGTTGAGAATGTTTTAAGCGGATTGGAGTATGATTTGGACATCAAGACAAGTTCTCAACCCTTTCTTACAAATGCTCATTGTGTTCTTGCTCAATCTTTATGCGAAGTTGTAAGCCAAGTTTGTTGTGTGCATCCATGTTTTAGCACAAGCGGAGGGACTAGTGATGCGAGACATTTTGCTAATTTTGGAGTGGAGGTTGTAGAATTTGGTGTAATTAATGATAGAATTCATTCAGTTGATGAAAGAGTAAGTATAAAAGACTTAAATATTCTTTATGAAGTATATTTGAACCTTATTATGAGATTAAAGGATAAAGATGAAAAATAAAACTGTGCTTTTTAAATCAGACAAAATTGGTGAAGGCGAACTTGGAAGTATTGTTGCAAATAGTTTTATATATGCCATGACTCAAATCTCCAATAAAGACATTTTGCCTAAAAAAATTGTTTTTCTTAATCGGGGTGTTTTATTGAGCACTCAAAATGATAAAATTCAAAATAAAGATACAATTATATATTTAAAAACATTGGAATCTTTAGGGGTTGAAATTTTGTCCTGTCAAACTTGTTTGGAACATTTTGGATTAAAAGATAAAGTTTTGGTAGGAAGGATTGGCAATGGGCTTGAGGTAATGGAAGATTTCCTCACCAATGAGGGTGTAATTTCACTATAGGAAAAAAAATGGGTCGATTAACAAAGTTTGTCCGTTGTGCAGGTTGAGCAGGTAAAATAGGTCTGGAAGATCTCTCACAAATTACCAATCTCAAACAACCTTTTCATAAAAATCTCATCGTTGGTTTTGAGGGGAATGAAGATGGCGGGGTTTATCAACTTGATATGCAAAGAGATGATGTCATTGTTCAAAGTGTAGATTTTATCACGCCTGTTGTAGATGATCCTTATATCTATGGGCAGATCGCAGCGGCTAATTCATTGAGTGATATTTTTGCAATGGGGGCGATGGTAAAAACAGCTCTAAATCTCTTAATGTGGGATAAAGAACATATTTTGGCTTCTGAAGTAAATGAAATTTTAAGGGGAGGGCTAGAGAAAGTTCTTGAAGCAGGTGGAGTATTATTGGGTGGACATACAATTAGTGATTTGGAACTAAAGTATGGACTCAGCGCCATGGGTGAAGCCAAAAAACATCAAATTTGGAGAAATAACACTGCTCAAATTGGTGATGTGCTTGTTTTGAGTAAGCCTATTGGAAGTGGTATTATTACGACTGCAATGAAAAATGAGAAGATAACTCTGGCACAAGGAATGCAAACTATTGATTCAATGAGAATGTTAAATCTCAAAGCAACTCAAATTGCCCAAAAAATGGAGATTCATGCTTGCACAGATATTACAGGATTTGGACTTATTGGACATAGCTTAGAAATGTGTGGAACAGGGGGAAAAAGCATTCTTTTTCATACTTCTGCAATTCCAATTTTTGAGAATTCTATTGAACTGGCTTTGGAAGGTTTTGTTCCCGGCGGGAGTGATGCAAACAAATCTTATCTTCACACCAAAGTCCAAGTTAGCTGCAATCTCCAAGAAGATATTTATTATTATGATGCCCAAACTTCGGGAGGACTTTTGTTTGCCTTGCCTAAACAAACAAGTGGCGACTTGGTGGATAAATTGAGAAAAAGTGGCTATGAGCATGCTTGTATTGTTGGTGAAATAATTCCTCAAGCAGCACAAAGTATTATTCTAGGTTGATTGGAATTTCTAAATTAATTTTTTGATAGCTTGGAGGGCATCTTCGATAGTAATAAGTTCCATACACTCTTGGAATGGAATATCTCCACAAATTTGAGATGTGAAATTTTCTTTTTTGGGACTTAAGGTGAGGTGATCGTTTGGATTCTCACTCATCACTCCCCATCTTTTGGGGCTACAAGTGCGATTTAACGGATAAAAACCAATTGTTTTGCATCCAAGAGCGCTTGCACAATGCAAAGGACCTGTGCTATTACTCATAAAAATATTTGCATGAGTAATAATGCTTAGAAACTCTCTTAAAGGCTTTTGATTTTCTAAGAGATGATTTTTCTGCAATAAGGGGTAATCTTTTAAAATATTTGCATAATTTTCTAATTCCTTAGAAGAACCTGTAATAAGAATATTGGCAATTTTGTTTTTAATAATTGTTTGTGCGAGTGAAAAATAGTTTTGTACTTTCCAATCCCTTGAAGAGCCACCGCTACCGGGGTGGATGATGATAAGAGGGAGAGATTGAAAAATAAATTTATGGGTTATGTAATTTTTGCCCCACTGCTTTTCTGAAGAAGTAAGATATATCTTTGGAAAATATTTTTTTTCGCAATTTAATGGTTTTAGTAAATCCAGATTATATTCTCCTTCATTTTTTTCTCCTTTTGATCGTTTTTGGTAAATTTTGTGCGTAAAAAGTAATCCTCTTATTTTGGAAAGAGGTCCAATTCGAATAGGAATTTTGGCGAAAAATGGGGCATAACAAGCGATTTTGGAGGCAAAAAGTGAAATACTGATATCAAAATTTTTAGATTTTAAGATAGAAACCAATTCTTTTTGTCCATACATATCCACACATATTACCTCATCCAAAAAAGGATTATTTTCTACCAAAGGGGCTGTATAGCTTTGTAATCCAAAGCATATATAACTTTTTGGATAAGTGCTTTTGATAGCTTCAATACATTCCAAAGAGAGCACTGTATCCCCTAGTCTATCAGTCCTAAAAAGAATGATTTTAATAGGAGTAAATTTTTCAATAGTTATTCTTTTCATTTTTATATCTTTTTGTTTTGTTATTGCTATAAGCCAATATAGCTTCTTAAAATTTTACAATAATTATTTTTCAAAATATTTTTTATTAGGCAAAAGCCACCAAGAAATAGGCGCACAAATAAGAGTAAAAATAATAAAATACCCAAAACCAAAATTATAGTTTCCAAATCTATCTACGCTGTAAGCGATGATTTGCATATTGATTGTCAAGATTGAAAATAACACTGCCCAAAAAATACTCATCACATAATGAGTTTGTGTAGGAGTAGAATTTTTGACTTCTGAAGGTAGGCTAAAAATATAAGGAACCCAAGTTGCACTAAAAATCCCTGCAAAAAAAGTAGTGATTAAAATACCGGTTATATCTTTAAAAACAAAAAACATCAATGCTGAACACAATACCAACATCAAATCGCTTATAATCAATACATTTTTGTAATAAATCCCTTTCTTTTTAAGAAAAACACCTATGTAAGGACTGATAATCATAGCAATATTGGCAATTACAGGGACGTAAATTTTGGCTATATTGATAGAATCTGCATCTAAATGAGTATATTTTGTATAAAAATCCGGCAAAAAAGTAAAACTGACATTCAAAAATAACAGGGGTCCAACATGATGGATAATCATTCCCCAAGTCATTGGAGATTTGAACGCAAATAAAAGTTCTTTTCTTTTTTGGTTATTTTTTGTTGATGGGGTTGTCTGAGTATTTTGATCATTTTTTTGATCTTTGCCAACCACAAGCCACAAAAGCATTAGAATAAGATTAATCCATGCATAAAATGATAAGGATAATTTCCAATTTCCAATGCTCATTGCAATGGCTTCTGCAAAGATAAGAGCAAAGATAGTCCCAAAAGTTTGTGAAGAAATATTAAGGCTTAAAACAATACTTAAAGCCTTATTTGAAAACCATTGTTGAGCAATAGGGACTAAACATATCAAAGCACAAGCAGAACCAAGTCCTGTCAAAAATCTAATGATTAAAATACCCAGATAACTATCCACAAAAGGCAAGAAAATACCTGAGCTTATAAGCAAACAGCCTAAAAAATATCCTTTTTTGAGTCCGAATTTATAAACTAGAAATCCTGTAAAAATAGATCCAAATATTTTTGCAAGCACTATAGAGGTAGTGATAAAACTTGCTTGTTGGGTATTGATACCAAGTTGGGCTTGAATTTGGGGCATAAGCGAACCGGTGGTGCTCCAAGAGACACTAAAAACTGCATAAACCATAAAAATAACAACTTCTGCTCCTATACGCCTAGAGTGAAATAAAAAATTTAACATTGTTTATCCTATTTATTTGAGGTAAAGTTTAATACAAAATAATACTTACTTTTTGAGGTCCATGTACTCCAAAAATAGTCAAACCCTCAATATCTGCCGTCCTTGATGCCCCTGCGATCAAAAGAATATTGGTGGGCAATCCTTGTTTTTGAAGATAATCAAAAACTTCAGGCATATTTGGAAAAATTGTTTTTTTGTCTAACAAAACGATGCAATTCATAGGCAAAAGCGAAGCAAGTCTGGGAGAATCTTGTGTGGTACTCAAAACTAGCACGCCAATATTTGCAATAGCACATTTTGCTTTGATGATACCTGTATCTGCACTAAAGAGTTCTGATCGTATTTCTTCAATAGGTTTATCGTATTGAATAATTTCAAAACCTTGAGGTTTTTCATAGATAATATCTTGAGTCCAAATGATTTTTTTGGCATGGTATTGAAGAAGTATTTTTAATATATCTTTTTGGATATTATTTTCATCGCTCTCATAAACATCTGCAAGATTAGCTGTTTGAAGGCTTTTATATTGAGCAATCATGTTTTCAAAATTATCATTATAAGGATCATGATAGCGCCGGTTGTTGGTTGTAATTTTATTTTTTTCTAATGCGACTTGGACATCTTTTAAGATGAACTCTTTAGTGCTCATAAATGATTCCTTTATGGTTTTTCATTTTTTTATAAATATTACTATTGATAATGGGGGGTGTTCTGTATCTGACCCATTGTTTTAGAGGTGGAAAAAAACATGCAAGAGGAATAAAATTTCTAAAAACCCCTAAAACCCTAAGAATGAATCGCCACTTTTTTGGAGAAGTGGCAGCTTTAGCAAATTCTCTCATAATAAAAAATTCTTTTTTGTAACTTGAAGGAGCATGTTTTGGGTCTTGGAGAGCTTCACGAACTTTGGTATTTCTGAGATCGCGAATAAGATCTGCTAAGGGTATATCCACGGGACATACTTCAGAGCAACGCCCACACAAAGAACATAAATTACTTAAATATTCATAGTTTTTAGAATTAAAAATCCAAGAAGAGATAACCTCGCCAATAGGACCTGAATAAACACTTAAATAAGCATGTCCCCCAATCTTGTCATATACCGGGCAATGATTGAGACATGCACCACAGCGGATGCAACTCAAAGCAGTGTATGTTTTGGAATCTCCAAGCATTTTTGAACGATTGTTGTTGAGTAAAACTACATGGACTTCTTTAGGTCCATCTTTTTCTCCTTCTTTTCTGGGAGAAGAAATGATATTGGCATAAGTGCTAATGGGACTGGCAACTGCAGAGGCATTTAAGAGACTTGCCAGAATACTTGCATCTTCAAAATTTTCAATGACTTTTTCAATCCCACAAATAGCTACATGAATATCACAAGCAGTGGTGCACATCCGTCCATTACCTTCATTTTCGACTAACCAAATTACCCCTTCTTTAGCGAGTGCAAAATTTACCCCGCTAATGCCCATTTTGAAGTTTTCAAATTCCTTTCTCAGATAATTTCTAGCGATATTGTTGAGTTTTTCAGGTTCGCTTTCTAAGGGAACATGTAATTTTTCTTTAAATATCTCTCCAATTTCGTAACGATTTTTGTGAGCAGCAGGGGCTAGGATATGCACAGGAGGTTCTTCCAATAGTTGGACAATAAATTCCCCCAGATCTGTTTCAATAGGAGTGATTCCATTTTGTTTGAGATAGTGGTTTAAGTGAATTTCTTCACTTGCCATGGATTTGCCTTTTAAAATCTTAGTAACTTGGTGTTGTTTTGCCAATTTGCAGATGATTTCATTGGCTTCTTTGGCGTCATTTGCCCAATGAATTTTCATACCATTTTTACCGGCATTTTCTTCAAAATTTTTGAGTAAAATATCTAATTTGCCTAAGGCTTTCTTTTTGACTTCTTCACCTTGTTTGCATAATGCTTTCCAGTCTTTGAATTTAGTTTTTAAGAATTTTTTTCGAGCTTTTTGTATGGCATTAAGTCCTGCTTTGAGATTCATTCTAAGTTGTTTGTCATGAATTTTTTCATGAATAATAGATTCATATTGTTCTTCTATGGCACTCATTTTATATCCTTGTGCGTTCTATGAGAAAATCATAAAGATGCATGGTTTTAATGGGAATACCTTGTTTTTTCATCGCTCCGGAAATATTCATCAAACACCCGGCATCTGCGCTGATGAGATATTCCACTTGTTGCTTTTGTATATCAGATATTTTTTCATTGACCATAGCGCTGGAAATTTCAGGTTCCTTGATACAAAATGTTCCTCCAAACCCACAACATTGTTCTTCAAATTCCAATTCTTTTAAGGTAATATTTTTTAGTTCTTTTAAAAGTTGTTTGGCTTGAGGAATACATTTAGCCACTCTTAAGGCATGACAATTGCTATGCCATGTAATGTTTGTGGGCTTGCCAAAATCTTGATAGGAAATCTTTAATACATCTACTAAGAACTCACTTGCTTCATAAACACGTTGGGCAAAATCTATGGCTTTTTGTTTGTAAGGAGTATTAGAAAACATCTCAATATAATCGTGCTTCATCATTCCTGCGCAACTACCGCTAGGGACAATAATCGGGTAAGGTTTATCAAATAATTCTATATTGAAAAGGGCAATTTTTTTGGATTCTTCATAATAGCCTGAATTAAAACCGGGTTGACCACAACATGTTTGATCTTGTTTGAAAATAACTTCTGCTCCGCCATATTGAAGCAATTTCACTGCATTGATACAGGTATCTGAAAATATACTTGAACCAAGACAGGTTGCAAAAAAATAAACCCTCATTCTGCAATCCTTTGTTATTTTATTTAATATTTTTTAGCAAACTCTAAAATATTTTAACATAGTGTTTGGTCTTATCTTGCAAGATATTGCATTTTATATGGATATTGTTACAAAACTAAGCAATATAAATTTGATACTTTGATTATCTTTATACTTATTATAAAGCTTTTAGCTATGATTGAGAGAATTTAAAATAAGGAGATTGTCAATGAAATTTAAACCTTACTCATTTTGGTATCTTCAACAATTAATAAAAGATATCACGCCACCCCATGAAGTTATCAACCTAAGTATTGGAGAACCTCAATTCCAAACCCCAAAAATTATTCAAGAAGCTGTTTCAAAACATACTGAAGAATTTCGTTATTACCCTCCCTCTGAAGCTACAGATTATTTATCAGATGCTCTTTTGGGTTATATTAAATATCGCTATGGATTGGAGTTAAAGCAATCAAATATTGTCCATGCATTTGGAACCAGGGAAGCTTTGTTTAATTTACCTCAATTTTATCTTTTTGATAAGCCAAATCCCACTATAGCCTATCCTAATCCCGGTTATATGGTTTATGAAGGGGCGGCATTAGCCTCTAAAGCAAAGATTATTCATATGAATTTAGATAAAGCCAATCATTTCAAACCCCATCTTAGCAAAGAGGAAATGAAAGAAGTGAATGTTGTGATTTTGAATTCTCCTAATAATCCCACAGGAGTAGCCCTTAATCTTGAAGAATTGAAAGTCTGGGTAAAACATGCGCTGGAATATGATTTTTTACTTATTTGTGATGAGTGTTATTGTGAAATTTATGAAAAAGATCCGCCGGCTAGTATTTTGGAAGCTTCTTTTGAAGTAGGCAATGCCGGCTTGAAAAATATCATAGCTATTAATTCAGTCTCAAAGAGATCTTGTGCACCCGGGTTGCGAAGCGGTTATGTTGCAGGCAATGCAGATTTTATTGCCGATTATAATCTCTATAGAGCATATGCGGGATTTTCTATTCCTTTGCCCTTACAAAGAGGGGCAGCAGCTGCTTGGAATGATAGAAAAGCCGCAGATGAAATACGTCAAAAATTTGCTTCTAATTTAAAATTAGCAAGAGAGTGTTTTTCAGAAATTGGAGTTAATGTAGAGCCTTATAGTTTTTATTTGTGGTTGGAGGTTTTTGATGATTTGGATTTTTGCAAAAGGCTTTATCAAGAAGAAAGTATCCTTGTTTTGCCCGGAACATTTTTGGGTTCAGAAGGTGGAGGCAAGGGATTTATTCGTATTGCGCTTGTTTATGAAAGTCATATTATGCAAAAAGCTCTCATAAAATTAAAAGATTTTTATTTAAAATATATTCAAAATTTTAAGAAGAATTAGTTTGAGGATTTTAGAAATTTTAGAAAATCTTAAGAGCTTAGGAGGGGTAAGGCTTAAAATTTTTGCGGGATTACAAAAATTTAATAAGATGTAAATTTTGTAAAATAAATTTGAATAATTTTAGATATTGAAATTTTAGTAGCTTAGGAGAAAGTTATCAAAATATAAAATAAAAATACTTGAATAAAGGGAAAGGGGATAACAAGAGTCTATGGTGCGGAAGAGAGGACTTGAACCTCCATGCCTTGCGGCGCCAGATCCTAAGTCTGGTGCGTCTGCCAGTTTCGCCACTTCCGCAGCTATAGTTACATTTTTGCTTTATGAAGGTCGCTATTTTACTGATTAAAGCTTTAAACAAAACTGAAAAATGCTTAAAATATTGATGTAATTTAATTATGATGAAGTTAAAGCTTTTTTTGGATATTGTTCTCTATAATTACACCCAAAAAAACTATACTTATTCAAAAAAGGATTTTTGATGATGCAAGATCAAGTTGTTGCACGTAAAAAAATTTATAATCCAAATTCTAAAGAAGGGGTCAGTGAGCGCAAGATATTTGGAGGAAATCCTACAAGTATGTTTGATCTCAATAAAATTAAATACCAGTGGGCATATAATCTTTGGAAAATTATGTTAGCAAATACATGGTTTCCTGAAGAGGTCAATATGAATCCGGATAAAAGAGACTACAATGGAGGACTTACTTCTCAAGAAAAATTAGGCTATGATAGGGCATTGGCTCAATTAATATTCATGGATAGTCTCCAAACAAACAATCTCATTGATAATGTCAATCCTTATGTTACAAGTCCTGAAATCAATCTTATTTTGGTAAGACAGGCTTATGAGGAAGCATTACATTCACAAAGTTATGCGGTTATGGTAGAATCTATTTCTGTTAATACTGATGAGATTTATGATATGTGGCGTGTTGATATGCAGCTTCGTAGCAAAAATGACCATATTGCTAATGTTTATTTGGAACTTGCAAAAAACCCTACAGAAAGGAATCTCCTTAAGGCAATGTTTGCTAATCAAATTTTAGAAGGTATCTATTTTTATAGTGGTTTTAGTTATTTTTATACACTTGCCAGAAGTGGAAAAATGCTTGGATCTGCTCAAATGATACGATTTATTCAGCGTGATGAAGTAACTCATTTGATATTATTTCAAAATATGATCAATTCCTTAAAGGCAGAAAGGGCAGATTTATTTACTAAAGATTTGGAAGAAGAAGTGATTGAAATGTTTAAAAAAGCTGTTGAAATTGAGTCAGCTTGGGGTGATTATATTACTCAAGGGCAGATTTTAGGGCTCACTTCAGAGATTATCCATCAATATATTCAATATCTTGCTGATGATAGATTATCAAAAGTAGGACTTCCCAAACTCTATAAAGTTGCCCATCCAATCAAGTGGGTCGATCAATTTGCAAGTTTTAATGAACAAAAGACTAATTTTTTTGAAGCCAAAGTTACAAATTATGCTAAGGGGAGTATAAATTTTGATGATTTCTAAAAGGTTATATGCAATTCAATTCAAAACAAAACAGGATTTTCAGTCTAATCTTAACGAAGTTGAAGGGTTGGTTAAAAAATGCGGTGAGGATGCTATTGTATTGACTCCTGAGCTTGTATTTACAGGGTTTGCCTATCAAAGAATGACCCAAGCAAGCGAATTTTCAAAAATAGTTACTGAAAGTCTTTTGAATGCCTCAAAAGACCAAAGTATTATCACAACGATGATTGAAAAAAATGGAAATTGTTTTTATAATAATCTGAAGGTTTTTCATAAAGGAGAAGTGATTCACAAACAATCCAAACATAAATTATTCATGCTTGGAGAAGAGCATTTGCATTTTTGTTCCGGAGATGTAGAGGAGATTATTCCTTTTAGGATAGATGGTGTTATTTGTGGTGCTTTGAATTGTTTTGAGCTTAGATTTACTGATTTGTGGAGACGTCTTTTGGGTAGTGAGATTATTTTTGTTCCTGCTCAATGGGGCAAAGCAAGAAAAGATCATTATGAAACTTTATCCAAAGCCCTTGCCATTGCCAATCAGGCTTTTGTAGTTGCTAGTGATAGCGCTAATGAGTCCATGGCAAAAGGAAGTGCCATTATTACTCCTTATGGTTTATGCCATCGGGATGATAAAAGAGAGATTATTTCGGCAGAAGTTGATTTGAATGAAGTTGAAAAAATGAGAAAATACATTTATATTGGTTTGGAATCTAAAAGATGTTTAAATTAAAAAATCATTTGATGTGTGATGAAATTGCCAAACAATTTCAGCTTGAACCAAGCATTAGAGAAGCGATTACAAGTGTTAATCGTGAGTTTTTCGTCCCTGCAACCTTAAAACACTGGGCTTATCATATCGATGCTTTGCCAATTGGTATGAGTCAGTGGATTAGTTCTCCACTAACAGTAGCAAAAATGACTCAATATCTTTTGCCCCAAGGTGGAGATAGTGTGCTTGAGATTGGTTGTGGAAGCGGTTATCAAGCAGCAGTGCTTTCAGGATTGTTTCGAAGAGTATTTTCTATAGAACGTATTGAAAAGATTTTTTTGGAAGCACAAGAGAGAATCCGAAAAATAGGGATAAGTAATATCCATACCAAATTAGATGATGGACAAAAAGGATGGTCAGTTTTTGCTCCTTATGATAGAATATTATTTTCTGCTTGTGTAGAGACAATCCCAGAGGCAGTTGTGGAGCAACTGGAAGAAAAAGGTGTGTTAGTAGCTCCAATTATAAATGGCAATACACAGGTTATTGCTCGTTATCGAAAAATCAATAACAAGTTAAGTTCTCCCGAAATTCTTGAAAAATGTTTATTTGTCCCTGTAGTGGATGGTGTGATGCGATAATGAGTTATGATTTGTTTGTTTTTGGCAAAAATCATTTTTTATATTTCTTGATTTCTCCCGGTCATGTTGGTATTGATGGATTAGGGCTAGGTCTATTGGGGTGGATACTTTTTGAAATGAGTAAATATCTAAATACAAGATATTGTTTAAACGTTTTTACAAAAAGAATTTCAAATATCAGTATTTTGATCATTTTGATGTTTTTTGGCTTTGGTATTGCTTATTTTTATAAGGGTATTTTTGAAATTTGGCTTATGGTTGTTCTCACTTTGATGTTTTTATTAGCTTTTATAGATTATAAAATACTTGGAGTGCCTGATTGGATGAATTTTGCTTTGTTATTTTGTATTGTTTTAGGATGCATTTATTTTGGTGGTGAAAATATCTTATTGTTTGATATGTTTTTTGAAGGTTTGGGTCTGGCGGGGTTATTTGCGATATTGAGAATATTTGGTGATATGATTTATAAAAAGGAAATTTTAGGAGAGGGTGATATTGTTTTTGGCGCTTCAAGCGGATTGTTATTTGGGATATATAACAGCCTTATAGCGATTTTTTGGGGTTGCGTTTTTGCAAGTATCCTTGTGTTATTTTTTAAAATTTTGGGTAAAAATATTTTAAAAATCCCACTCATAACCTTTATGTTTATTGGTTTATTCTTTTGTTTTGTCATGGGGATTATTTTATGATTAAAAAATATATTTTTTTAGCTGTTTCACAAATCTTTTTTCCATTTTTTCTTGTATTATTCTTTATAGCTTCTGTTGTTTTGCTTATCAGCATAGCCGGAGTTACTCTGGTTGTGAAAATGAATGTTTTAGATTTGGGGCAACTATTTTTATATTCTTTGCCCGGAACAGTATTTTTTATTATCCCAATCACTTTTTTTGCTGCTTGTGTTTTGGGACTTTCAAGACTTTCATATGATTATGAATTGTTAGTATTTTTTTCTTTAGGAATTTCTCCTAAAAAAATTCTAAAAATATTTATTCCTATTAGTTTGCTGGTGAGTGTCGTATTGTTGATGTTTTCACTCGCGATGATCCCATTATCAAAAAGTGCTTATTCTGATTTTATAGCAGAGAAAAAAAATAAAGTAGATATCAATATTAGACCCGGAGAATTTGGACAAAAACTTGGAGATTGGCTTGTGTATGTTAATAAGGCCCATTCTAATCATTACAATCAACTCGTGCTCTTTTCTAGTGATGGGCTTTCTCAAGAAAGTTTTATTGTTGCTGATAGTGGAGAAGTGGATAATAATGGAGGTGTTTTTGAATTGACTTTGCATAATGGGGATGCTTATTTTGCTCAAAATAGTGAAATTAAAAAAATTGATTTTAAACAAATGATCCTCAAGAATGAAGCAGGCGCCCTGAAGCTCAACTCTTATGATCTTATTAGTTATTGGAAAAGCGCCTTCAAAGGAGACACTTCCCAAGCAAGAAGATTTTCTCAAGCAATCATGACATCAGTTTTTCCTTTAGTAAGTATATTTTTAATTCCTTTATTTGGAATAGCCAATCCCAGATTTCATAAAAATATGTCTTATGTATATATACTTTTAAGTGTGGGAATTTATTTTTTAATTATGCATATAACAAGTCAAAATATTCCATTTTGGGGTTTAATTTTTTTGCCTATATTATGGTTAATAGGTTCTTATTGGCTGTATAGAAGATTTGTTTTGAAATTTTATTGATGAAAAAACTTGTAGCAAAAATTGCTTATGATGGAAGTGCTTTTAGCGGATTTGCCAGGCAAAGAAATAAGCATATCAGTAGTGTTTGTGAACGTATTGAGTTTGCCTTGAGGAGTATGGGGATTAATGATGAGATTTTAGGAGCCGGGCGAACGGATAAGGGTGTCCATGCCAGCGGGCAGATAATTAGTTTTTGTGTAAATGGGGCTATGGAAATTGATAAAATAAAATTTTTACTCAACCATAAACTTTATCCTCATATTTTTATTAAAAATCTCAAACAAGTTGATTTTTCTTTTCATCCTAGATTTGATGCCAAAAGAAGGGGTTATCGCTATATTTTTGACAATAAATTTCATAATCCTTTTATTTCTAAATATATTTCAAATGAAAATTATGGGGATAAAGAGCGTATGCAAAAGGCATTAAATCTTTTTTTGGGAAAACATTGTTTTTGTTATTTTAAAAAACAAGGGAGTCCAACAAAAAGTGATATAAGAGAAATATTTGTAGCCAGATTTTATGAGCATAAGATTTTTTCTCAAAAATATAATGTGATTTATATTGAGGCTGATGGGTTTTTGAGGGCACAAGTGCGGCTTATGATCGCTTGCGTTTTAGCTTATTGCAGAGGAGAAATTACGCAAGAAGATATTATTTTGCAACTCAATGGCAAAAAACAATGTATTAACTTGCCTGTTAGTCCAAATGGTTTGTATTTGGTTCGAGTGATTTATTGACAAAATATATGGTATTTTAAAGCTGTATTGATTATAATTAGAAGCCTGAATGATTCGTGTTTCTCAAAATTTGGCGAGTCTGTTAAATAAGTATTTTTAAGGTCAACAGTAGCAATCTTTGTGTGTTCGGTATTTTCGTTTGCAACTTTTAGAGAGTGAGAATCTGCCGCCTAATAAGATTCTCTTGGCTTATTTGTGGCTTTGTTAGGCTGCGCACAAAAGTATAACGGTCATTCGGGTGAAACTAAAAGCATTGGCAATGGAAAAATATAATGGAAGAAAAAATATTAATTATAGGTAGCGGTGGTAGAGAATATTCCATGGGTAGAAAATTTCTTGAAGACTCTCGCATAAAAAAGATTTATTTTTGTCCGGGCAATGGAGCGACACAAATAATAGGAGAAAATATTTTCTATAAAACTACTCAAGAATTAATTTTATTCATCCAAGAAAAAAATATTAATTTAGTTATTATAGGTCCTGAAACCCCACTTGTAGAAGGTATGAGCGATGCACTTAGAGAAGCTGGAATTAAAGTCTTTGGTCCCAGTAAAAAAGCCTCTCAATTAGAAGGTTCTAAGGCTTTTATGAAAGATTTTGTTTCCCGCTTCAAAATACCTACAGCTACTTATTTGCAAACATCTAATATCGCCCAAGCCATAGATTTTATTTACAAATTGACTCCTCCAATTGTTATTAAAGCTGATGGTTTATGCGCGGGTAAAGGCGTGATAATTGCCCAAAATCAGCAAGAAGCTATAGAAACTGCGACACAAATGCTTGGTGGTAAAAGCTTTGGTGATGCAGGGAAATGTATAGTAATTGAAGAGTTTTTAGATGGATATGAATTGTCTGTTTTTGCTCTTTGTGATGGAAAAGATTATGTTTTGTTGCCTGTTTGTCAAGATCATAAAAAACTCTTCAATGGAGATAAGGGACCTAATACGGGTGGTATGGGGGCTTATGCGCCTACTCCTTTGTGCGATGAGGTTTTAATAAAAAAAATTAAAGATAGGATCATTGTCCCCACTCTTGAAGGAATGCTACAAGAAAATAATCCTTTTGAAGGTATTCTTTTTGCCGGGATTATGGTGGTTAAGATGAATGGAGGATTAGAGCCTTTTTTATTGGAATTTAACGTGCGATTTGGAGATCCGGAATGTGAGGTTTTGCTTCCTCTTTTGAAAACTCCCTTATTGGATTTATGTTATGGGGTTATCGAGCATCGTTTGAATCATTTTGAGATAGAGATTTATCAACAATATTGCCTGGGAGTAGTGATTGTTTCAAAAGATTATCCTTATAAAAATTCACCTCCTCAAGTTATCACTATAGATAACTTCGATAAAAAAATAGGGCATTTGTCTTTTGGTGGAGTAAATAATAAAGATAATGTTTTGATAGCTGATGGGGGGCGTATTTTGTTGTGCATTGGAGAGGGAAAGAGTTTTCAAGAAGCAAGAAAAAATGCCTATACTCTGGTAGATAAAGTAAATTTTAAAGGGATGACTTATCGAAATGATATTGGATATAAGGCTTTGGAACATCAATGATTTGGACAGATGATAAGATAGAGGAAATGCTCTATCGGGAAGATTTGTCTATTGCACTTTTTTCCCATAGAGTAGGGGCTTTTCTTATTGATATTTTAGTAATATCTTTTTTGGTTGTTGGTTTTTGCCTGAATTTTTTGTCCCTACCTTCAGAAACCGTAGAAGCAGAAATATTTTTTATTCAAAAAATAATATTTTTAATATTTATTTTTAGTTTTGTTTATGAAGTTTTGTTTATGAAGTTATTTGGGGCAACTTTTGGAAAAATTATTTTTAGACTTAAGGTTGTTTTGATACAAACTCTGGATAAACCTAATTTTAAGGTGATATTGCAACGTTGTTTTATTAAGGTAATTGAACAGATGATGTGTTGTGTGTTGTTTGTTTTTGCTTTAGATGATAAATTTTTGCGCACTTTTCATGATAGATTTAACAAAACAATCGTTATTTCTATGCGGCAGTAAGAAATTGTTTAGAGTTATTATTATTTTTATTATTTTTGCAATATTTGCATATGGAAGTCAAACAGCTGTCCAAAAATTTGATAAAAATAATAATAAGATTTTTGAGCTTTTGGCTGATAAGGTGAGTGGAGAGGGAAGTGTAGTGGTAGCTTCCGGGAATGCAGTGCTTTTAAATTATGATGTTTATATTCTTGCTGATAGAATTTCTTATGATACTAAAAATCGTATAGCCACAATTGATGGGCATATTAAAATTTACAAAGGAGGTAGTTTTTTTGCACGTGCTGAACATATCGTGCTTAAAATGAATGAAAAATACGAGGCTATTGAGCCTTTTTATATGCAAGATAGCGTAAGTGGTATGTGGATTAGTTCTCATATAGCACAAAAAAATGATAAGAAATATAGTTTCAAAAATGCAACAATTTCCGGGTGTGGTATTGAAAATCCTATTTGGCATATTGATGCAACTTCAGGATCTTATAACTCTGATGGCTCTTATCTCTCGCTTTGGAATCCTAAAATCTATATTGGTGATGTTCCGGTGCTGTATTTTCCGTATTTATTTCTATCTACAAGCAATAAGCGCACTACAGGACTTTTGTATCCGGAATTTGCAGCCTCAAATATCGAAGGTTTTATTTATATGCAACCTTTTTATTTGGCGCTTCAAGATTTTTGGGATATGACATTTACTCCTCAAATTCGTACAAATAGAGGTTATGGAGGAAATTTTGAAGCGAGATTTATTGATAAAGAACAAGATAAATTCATTTTTAATACAAGATTTTTTCACAACAATGCTTTTTATTATGAAAAATATAATTTAAGAAATCGTAATATATTTGGATTTGAATTTTCTCATTCCAGTAGAAATCCATTAAAAAAATATTTTGGACTTCATCATGCTTCTATAGATAATGGTTTGTATCTTGATTTTTTGTATATGAATGACTTAGATTATGTAAGATTTGAAAATATCAATAAAATTATTACAGATGGAACTCATGTTTCTAGAGGAAATTATTATATTCAAACCCAAGATCATTACTATGGAATCAATTTCAAATATTTCTTAAACTTAAATAAAATTAATAATAATATGACTTTTCAATCATTGCCAAATCTGCAATATCATAAATATTTAAATTCTTTATTCTATAAAAATCTTCTTTATTCTATTGATTATGAACTTAAAAATACTACTAGAGATTTGGGTTACGGGTATATCCAAAATTCTTTAAATGTCCCTATAGGCTTGCAATTTTCTCTTTTTAAGAAATATATTTCTTTGGGAATTTGGAATAATTTTTATGCGAGTAATTTAGCTATTACAAATGCTTCAGCGAATTATATACCTGATTTGGATAAAAAATCTACGCGCAAGTTTGGAAATCTTTTATCTGCAGGTTATTCAATCTATCTCAATACAGATTTGGCAAAAGATTACGATAAAGTTTTTCATACAGTTCAATTTGAAATGGCTTTTAGTGCCCCTTATTTTCAACTTTCTAATGGATTGTTTGATTCACAGATGTATGCCCTTACTTCCCAAGCAAGAAACCAATACCAACGAGATGATTTAGATAGATATTTTATCGACAATCATTATTATAACGATATCTGGGATCCCCTTAGTGTTACAAGCTCTATGATTTTTACAAAAAGGATGGATTTGAAATTAACACAATACTTTTATGGTTTAGGCGGGAAGGAATTGTTTTATTGGAAAATGTCTCAAATACTTAATTTTGATGATCCTATTTCTATTGCTAGAATCCCTATGGAGAATAAAATTGGCTTCTCTCCATTGGAGGGATTAGATATTTATGGGAGTATTTTTTACTCATTTTATTATAATAGCCTTGATGAAATTGCTTTAAATGCAAATTATAAACATAATTATTTGCTGGCCAATTTATCTTACTATATCAAGAGAAAATTTAATGATAATGGGATTAACAAAATCATCGAAAATTCAGCAAATTATCTAAAAGGAGCAGTGAGTAATGATTTTGGATATTTTGGTTTGAGTGCCTCTGTAGGGTATGATATTAAAAATAATGTCTTGTTGGATTGGGATGTTGGAATTTTTAAAAATATCCGATGTTTTGGAATTGGGCTTAAATTTGTTAATCAAAGAAGACCGATTTTGACTAACGATCCGGGTAATCCTTTAGAAGTTTTGAAAAATACTTATATTAAATTAGAGCTCAATTTTGTACCTCTTACTAACACGGGTTTGACCTATCGTGTTGTAAAATAAGGAAATAAAATAAGGAAATAAATGGAGATAATAAAAACTGATTATATCAAGTTTGAAGATAGAGATGATGCTTTAGTGCGCTTGATGGATGAGATTTTGATATGGCATTTAGATATAAAGAATTGCATATTGCTTGCAACCAGTTTAGCGGGAGTTGGATTTGGTGATAAAATGTCCAAGAAACTCAATGTGCCACTTGATTTTTTATTAACCGTGCCTATTTGTGCTCCTTTAAATAATGAATGTGAGATCGCTATTGTAAGTGAAAATATGGATATAATAATGAATGAAGCTTTGATAGATTCTTTTGATATTACTCTTGATTATATTTATGGTGAAGCCAAAAGAGCTTATGAGGAAATTATTTTGGCAGATATTTATAAGTTTAGAAAGGGCTCTATGATGAGTTCTTTGAGTGGTAAAGATGTTTTTATTGTTGATGAGGGGGTAGAGACCGGACTTACAATGAATGTTGCTATTGAGACTTGTATTGCCAAAGGAGCTAAGAGCATTTATGTGGTTACTCCTGTGATTGCCAAAAATGTTGCTTCAAATTTGTGTGAGATTTGTGATGGTGTTATTAGTGTTATGAAGCCTGAATATTTTGTTTCTACGGCTCATTATTATAAAACTTTGTTGCCGATGGGTAAAGAAGAAATAGAAAAAATATTGGATACATCATTGCAAAAAACCAGAGATATAGAACTAAAAAACAAAAAATAAGGAACACAAGTGCATACAATTGAATTAAAAGATTTGAAAGAAAAATATACTTTAGAGTATGTAGCCAAACAGGCTAGTGGAGCTATTCTTTATCAACATGGTGGGACTGTAATGCTTGCAAGTGTGGCTGTTGATGAAGAGCTTGTAGAAGAAGATTTTTTACCATTAACAGTTCAGTATATTGAAAAGTCTTATGCCGTAGGGAAATTTCCGGGTGGCTTTATCAAAAGAGAAGGCAAGCCCGGAGAATTTGAAACATTGACTTCAAGAATTATTGATAGAAGTTTGCGTCCTATATTTCCAAAAGGTTATGCCTATCCCACACAAATAACAATTATGGTTTTAAGTTATGATAAAAAGAGTGATTTGCAAGTATGCGCCCTGAATGCGGCTGCAAATGCTTTGTATATTTCAAATCTACCTTTTTCTCGTCCTGTTAATGCGGTCAGAGTAGGGAGAATTGATGGAGATTTTATTTTGAATCCAAGCATGCAAGAGCTTGAAAATTCAAGTATTGATTTGTATGTTTCAGGAAGCAAGGAAGAATTATTGATGATAGAGATGCGCAGTCTCAAAACAAATTCCCAAACCAATGAGATTGCAGAAGAAGATTTGTTGGAGGCACTTGAATTTGCTAAAAAAGCTATTTTAAAAGCAAGTAAAGAATATGAAAAGGTTTTCCAATCTTATAAAAAATCTCCTATACATTTAACTTTACATACATTTAAAAATCATCCTGATATTTATGAGTATATTCATAAAAATTATTTTGAAGAACTCAAAGATGCGCTAAATCAAATGGCAAAGAGCGAGAGAAGTATGGGGTTAAAAAAAATTGCTGCAGATATTTTTGAAAGTGTTGGTCAGGATAAAGAATGGGAGTTATCTGCTATTGATGCTATGTTGGAAGTTTGTAAAAAAGAAATTTTGAGACATCAAATTATCCATCAAGGAGTCAGGGTTGATGGTAGAGGATATGAAGATGTAAGAGCTATTCGGATAGATACTAATATTTTACCTTTTGCACATGGATCTGTTCTTTTTACGAGAGGACAAACTCAAGCATTGGTAGTTGGCACGATAGGGAGTGATAATGATGCCCAAACTCAGGAGCAACTTGGTGATAAAATATCCAATAAAGAAAAGTTTATGTTTCATTATAATTTTCCAGGATTTAGTGTTGGGGAAGCTAGCCCGATAGGTTCTCCGGGTAGGCGAGAATTAGGGCATGGAAATTTAGCAAAAAGGGCTTTAGAGTCAAGTATTTTAGATTGTTCAAAAACAATTCGATTGGTTTCAGAGATTTTGGAATCTAATGGTTCAAGTTCTATGGCAAGCGTATGTGCCGGATCTTTGGCATTATGTGCAAGTGGAATTTCTATTAGTAATCTTGTTGCCGGAGTTGCAATGGGGTTGGTTGTTCAAGAGGAGAAATATGCGATATTGACAGATATTAATGGGCTTGAAGATCGTTATGGAGACATGGATTTTAAAATTGCCGGTTCTAAAAAAGGGATTACTGCAATGCAAATGGATATAAAATTAGGAGGCATATCCCATAATATCTTACAAGATGCCCTTTATCAGGCTAAACGAGCTAGAGAATATATCTTAGATATTATGGAAGAAGCTAAGGAAAAAATTATTATCAACACAACAATTCTCCCAAGTTTAGAAATTTTTAATATCCAACCTAACAAGATCGTAGATATTATTGGGCAAGGTGGAAAAACTATTAAAGATATTATCGAACGTTTTGGGGTAAGCATTGATATTGATAGAGAAAGCGGAGAGATAAAGATTTTAGGTCAAAATCAAGAAAGCGCAAATATGACAAAGGACTTTATTTTGAACCTCATTGATACTCAAAAAATTGATTTGAATAAATATGAATCCGGACAAATATTTGAAGGTGAAGTCAAAAAAGTTCTTGATTTTGGTGCTTTTATATCTTTGCCAAAAGGTGGAGATGGTTTATTGCATGTCAGCAAAATCACTAAACATCGAGAAGAAAATATTAGAGAATATATTCGAGAAGGGGATAGAATTAAATGTAAAATTTTAGGCTTGAACAAGGGAAAAATAGAACTTGATTTAATACGAGAGTAATTTAAACTTATATTTATGATTTTTTAGAGATAATCCCATCTCAAGAAGTTTAGTAGGGGATAAATCCGAAGAGCTTCAAAAATTGCAGGAGATTGTTATGAAAATTTTATTTATGTTGTTTTTTGGGGCAGTTGGTCTTATTTTTGCCAATGATGTAGCTATAGGTGGTATGGATATGATCAAGTCCTTTTCTGTTGCGGGCGCTGTTATTGGTCTGGGAATAGCCGCTCTTGGTGGTGCTATTGGTATGGGTCATGCTGCGGCAGCTACTATTTCAGGAACTGCTAGAAATCCCGGAATTGGGGGAAAACTTCTTACAACAATGTTTATTGCTCTTGCGATGATTGAAGCTCAGGTTATCTATACCCTGGTTTTTGCGATTATTGCAATTTATGCTAATCCTTTTGTAGGGTAATAAAATAAATTTGCCCCAAAAAGGGCTTATGCGCTGGTGGTGGAATTGGTAGACACGCCATCTTGAGGGGGTGGTGAGGAAACTCGTGCGAGTTCAAATCTCGCTCAGCGCACCATGATTTTTATACTTGAAATGTTTAGTTGTGAATTGGATATTTTCACATAGCATTATAGTATTCAAAAAGCCGGAGTGGTGAAACTGGTAGACGCGCTAGACTCAAAATCTAGTAGGGGCAACCCTGTGTCGGTTCAAGTCCGACCTTCGGCACCATTGAGATTTTTTAATTATTTTGCAATACGACCACTTCAATCTTCCTTGAATAATGGATTTTAAAAGTCTAAAATTCTGCAATTCTTTTTTAAATTGATTGTTTCTATATCAAAGTTCTATAATCTTCTGTAAAGATTTGTTTATTTTGGATTGTCTTGAAGAGTTAGAGATTGTATTTTCAGAATTTGCCCTATGGCATCTCCGAATTCCTTATAAGTCATGCGGGGTTCTTTAGTAGTTTTTGATAAGATTATTTGTTTGCTTATTTTGACTCCTTTTGATATTTCTCTAATTTTCTGACTCTTTTTTCTAAATCTCTGTTATCAAAAAACAGAAATAAAACCACTGCACATAAGGCTATATTTGCTAATACCGGGACAATCATTGTCTCTCCTTTGTAAATTTGATATAATTCTTGAAGGCAAGATAGATGATTTTGATTGGACAGGATTCACTCCTGTCTCAAGTGGGGGTTACCCACTCCAAATCTGAATGATTTGGCTGATGTTTAAGATAATGCTAGTCGTCAAACCGATTATCTCAAGAATCAATCTCAATCTTCTCATCTTGTCTTTTCTACTTGGATTAAAATAATTTATATGTTTTATGAATGAATAATATGACTTTAATTAAATTATTTTTTTATGTAAAATTTTATTTATCGTTTTTATTTGCCTAACTCCTGCATAAATATTTTTTTGATTCTTGGAATACAGAGACAGATTTTTTCTTGGCAATTTGTGAAAATGATTGCATGTTTTTCCCTGATAGCTTTAGCTTGTTCTTTTTGGGCTTTAGATATTGTCTTATTAATCGCTTTTGCAGTTTGCTTACTCAAATCTTTTTCCAAACTCATGATATTCCTTTTATTTATTATAATTGACAATTTGTAATAAATTATGTAAAATTATTGTATCTAAGCTGATTACTTAGACGTTTAAAAAAAGGTAACTTTGTGAGGAATGCCCAACATATCTTTAATGGTATGTTGGGTTTTTTTTTGGTTTGTGGGAGGGTGGGATTCTTCACAAGGAGTCCATAAATGGATTTTCTTAATATCTTGTTTGTGATTATCTCAATGCTTATTGGCATTTTTAGGGAAGAGATAAGAAAATTCTTAAATCTCAAATCCAAAAGATAATTACCGCTTACCTTACCCTCTCAAAAAACTCATCAATTTTTGAGAGGGTTTTTTATTCAATGATAGATAAAGCTCATAAAATCACCCCTTCAATACCAAGTTCTTTAGTGTAATAACTCACCCCTTGATTACTTGTAAGTATCCAATGCTTTTGAGATTCAGAGAGTCTTTGGATAAGGATTTGTTTTGGGGATTCAGAGAGAATGACCAGTTTCAGAGGTTTTGCCTTCCTTACTAAGTCTTTAAAGCCTTCATATTCACTGAGTTCATTCACTAAGATTTTGGCTTGGAATGCGATACTCTCTTCATTACCGCCAATCTTTTGATAGATGGGTTTTTTGATTGTTTCAATCTTTTTGATACCCATTGACAGAGTGGTTGTGATAGACTCTATGTTTTGAGAGACTCTGAAGACAAATCTATCAATCTTGATAAGAGTGTCTTTGGTGTGAATGGATTTGTATTTTTTAAAAGGATCTTCCATAGGTTCTGCCGGCTTGTTTTGGAGTTCTTTTTGCTTGGCTTTTTGTTTTTGGATTTCTTCTTCGAGTTCTTTTTTAGCGTTTTTACTTTGTGTGTTGAAGATGTTTTTTAGCATGGGATTCCTTATTAAAAGTCTTTGTCATCATCATAGCTGTAACTATTAATCGCCCTTGTTATCTCTTGAGCGTTGGTATTGGTATTGATGGTGATATTTTTGTAATCATTGATAACTCTTGAGTTATGTGTTTGGTTGTTGGCAATGGAATTAAGCATCTTGGCTTTGTTTTCATTTTGCTTCGCTAGTGTTTCATCAATGCTACCCTTAAGGGATATGGAAGAGTTTTTGTTTGCTTCAACTTCTATTTTTTTATCATCACCACCAAAAATACCGGCAAGCCATCCTGTTACCTTGCCTCCCAGATTGACTGCTGTAGTGATTGCTTTAATCAGCATTTCAAAAGGATAAGCTATCAACCTGACAATTCCTCCAATAACTTTACCAATAACTAATCCTGTTTGTGCAAAACCGCTTAATTCTTCACCGGTATTGCTAATATCTCCAAAGATTAGATTAAATAACATACCAATGGGTTTAAATATAAGCTTTATTACATTCCAAATTTTAGAAAATAAAGGAGCAAGTGGATCAAAGGCTGTTTTTAAGGAATTCCATAATCCTATAAAAGAATCTTTTAGTGGTTGCATACCTTGTGCAATTCCTTGAAACAATCCTTTAAAAAAGGCTTTGATTGGTTCCCAATATTTCATCACCAAATAAACTGCTGCCCCCAATGCTACAAACAATGCACCTATACCTGTAGAGATTAATGCACCTTTGATTGAAAACATTGCAATTTTAAATCCTCTTGCAAATAGATTAATACCAATAGATAAAGCCTTAAATGTTGTATTTAATATCAGCAAGGCAGTATTATAAGCATAGGTAATGCCTGTTGCTATTCCTTTTATGATGTTTGTAATTCTTAATTTTTTATTTAAAAAATCTAAACTGAAACTAATAGCTTTAAGGGTAAAGTTATGAGCCTTAGTAGCAAATGTAAGGGCATTGGTTCTGATGGTTGCGATTTTGGTTAAGAATGATTTTCTAGCTAAAGCAAGATTGTATAGTCCTACGCCGTTTGTAAGGAATGCAATTGAGTATTGCAATGGATAAAAAACTAGAGTTTTTAGATTTCCAAGCATCATAATACCAAGCATTGCTGATTTTAATCCAACCAATACTACAATGCCACCTGCTATATATTTCATCACTCCTTTATAATTATCAAAAAGTTCAGATAGCCACTCTACACCTATTTTTAATCCACTAAAAATCTTACCTAGCACAGGCACAAACCCATTCCCGATACTCACCCCCAGATGCTTAAAAGAGTTTCCTAAGGAGATGACTAAATCTCCAAAACCATCCCCTGCTACTCTATCTACTGCTTTTTGTAATGCACCACTTGAATCTTTTGTAGATTCTAATGCCAGATTAAAGGCTTTGACTCCATCTTTAGCGGAGTGGATATTGTTTGCCATTTTCTTGCCAAAGAGTTCGGAGATGACTCCAAAGCGTTCTTCATCCTCCAGATTGTTTAAATCTTCAAATAGATTTTTAATCGCTTCTTGGGGATTGGATTGTATATCCTCTTTTAACTGCTCTGCGTCTAATCCCATTTTTGCCAAAGACCTTTTAAAACCATCAGTGGCATGATCAATATTATTGAGTTCGGTGAAGAATTTGTTGATACTTGAACTTGCTTCTGATGAATCCAATCCTACGGATAAGAAAGACGCACTTAAAGCTGATGTCTCTTTGGCAGAGAGTCCAAAGGCTTTAGCCCCTGAGAGAGTGGTATTGGTTACTTCTAATATGGCTTTGGCTGATGTTTTGGTGGAGAGTGCCATTGCACTCACCTCATCAGAGAAGACAGAGAGTTCTTTGGTATTGAGATGAAAGGCTTTGGATATTTTAGAGATTGTATTTACGGATTCTTCCATCCCCAGTTTAAGTCCTACTTGCATGTTTAATGCCAGTTGGCTGAAGTCTTTGAGTTCCTCTTTAGCTACTCCCAGTTGTGCGCTTAACTCTGTAGTTTTGAGAATATCATTCATCCTTACGCCATTATTTTTACCTAAATCCCACATATCTTTTTTGAGATTCTCCAGTTCTTTGGAAGAGAGGTTTGCAAAAGCATTGATGTCATTGAGTGCATTGTTAAAATCAATGCTAAGGCTTAAGGGTTTAGAGATAAGCCCTTTAAAAGATGCGTAAGTCCCCAGTATTTGATACCTTAACCCATCAATAGCTTTAGTGGCATGACTCATATCTATTTCTAATTTAACTCTAGTAGCATCTCGAATGCGTTTTGCCATTTCATTGACTTTTGCAAATTGATCTGTGGGCATAATCGAAGAGGTTTTAAGGACTCCTAATTCTTCTTTGAATTTTGCTATTGATTTTGTAAGCCCGAGATCCAAACTCTTAGTCAGACTTTCTCCTGTTTTTTTATTAAAGATTCTCATGCCTTTGGTAATCTCTTCAAAGTCTGCTCCCAGATTGAGTGTGATGTCTGATTTTAATCCCATTGCTTAACCTTTGATTTGAATTTTATTTTTTATTTGAATATTGATTTTTAAAAAAAAGTGATGTAGAATAATTGGAGTTTGAGAAAAGGAAATAAAAATGAGAGAAAAAAAGGAAAAAAGCTTAAAGGGTTTTTGGGTAGCTGCTTGCAATACTCTGACATTTTTCACTTTCCATGTTTCATTTTTTTTCTTTTTTATGTTTTTACTCTCGGTAGTTTTCGGGTATTCATTTCCGGAATTTTTAATAATGTATTTTCTTGTAGGTATTCTTATGTTCTTCATTTTTGTTATTCCTTTGAGAGCTAATGTATGCGGGTTTTATTATATAAAAGATGATGGTATCTTTCTTTGAGTTCATACCTTACTCTCAGCGATTCTTTTAGCTATCTTTGTATATGTCAAAAACTCTTTAAATTCCATATTCTTAATATCACTTAAACTAAAGTGCAAGGCATAACCGATTAAGGCTATGCCTTCTGTCAGTCCGATACATCCACTCCAATAAAATCTTTTACCGAATCAAGTAGTTTTTTAAATTCTCTCACAGATAAGGCATTGATAGCATCTAGTGTTAAATCACCTTGACTCATATCAACAAGTAGAGATTTTGCAATTCCCAGCTCATCTTTGCTTTTGGCTTGTGCTGAAGAAATTTGAAGTAAAGTAGGCTCTTTAATTGTGATTTCTTGATTATTTTTTGAGTTTGTAATAGAATTTATATCAAAAATCAGTTGCTTTCTAAGGATTATTTTTTGTTTGGTTGTGAGGAGTGATTACTCTATTATCATTAGAGTAGTTTTTGATTTTTATCTTTAAGTGCTTTGTTAGTAAATTTAGTATTAAAAACAATAAAAAATTATTGATTCATATAATATAAATTGCTCAATATTTAGTTCTTATGATAAAATATAAAAATTTATTTTTGAATATAATTTTAAGGATAATAAATGGTTACTAAAATTTTGGGTATAGATATTGGGATTACCTCTATAGGGTGGGGATTGATTGAAGTTGATAATGACAATAAAGAAAATAGTAGAATTATTGATTGTGGAGTAAGGTTATTTAGTAAAGCAGAGAATCCAAAAGATGGTAAATCTTTGGCATTGCCCAGAAGATTAGCCAGAAGTACAAGAAGAAATTTTAAAAGAAAAAGGGTAAGAGTCAAACAAATTAAAATTTTACTTTCAAAATATCTAGATATTAAGCTGGAAGACTTTATTTCAGAAGATGAACATCTCCCGGAGTTTTTTATTACAAATAAAAATTTTATTTCTCCGTGGCAATTAAGAAGTGATGGACTTGATAGAAAACTAAATAATAAGGAGTTTGCAAGAGTTCTTTTACACATTGCAAAAAGACGTGGTTATAATGATAAAACAAATATAAGCGAAGAAACTATAGAAAATAAAGAAAGTAAGATTATTTTAGAAGCTATCAATACCAATAAAGAGCAGATGCAAAAAGCAGGTTACAGGACTATTGGGGAGATGATGTTTAAAAAATATTATAATAAAGAAATTTCTAAGGGTAAGTATGAAAATGTTAGAAATCATAAATCTAAAGATAGCAAAGAAATCAGTTACAGACGTTCTATAGGTAGAGAAGAGCTTAAAAAAGAAATAGAAATTTTATTTTGTGCCCAAAGAAAATTTGGCAATCAAAAAGCCACACAAGACATGCAAAAATCTTATATGGACATAGCTTTTTATCAACGTGATTTAAAAAGCTTTGAGTCAATGGTGGGAGATTGTGAATTTTTCAAAGATCAAAAAAGAGCCTGTAAATGTTGTTTTAGCGCAGAGAAATTTATCAATCTTGGAAAAATTATTAATACTTTAATTTTTGTTCAAAAATATGCAGGGGAAGTCTATTCAAAAGAAAAAATCCAAGAAAAAATCCAAGAGATTCTCAGTGAAGCTGAGAAAACAAAATTAGGTATCACTTATAAAAAACTTCGAAAGATATTGAATCTTGAAGGAGTTGAAAAATTTGAATTTAGTGCCTTGGATTACACCAAAATTTCAAAAATAAAAACAGGAGAAGAAGAAATAATCAAACAAAAAGATCCGGAAAGTCAGATTTTTATTAAATTTGAAAAATACCATAAACTTAAAGATTATCTATCTGAATTTTCTGAAGAATTTGAAAAGTTAAGTCAAGAGACTTTAGATAATATTGCTAATATTATTGCATTTAATAAATCTCCTAAAATTTTGGAAGAAAAACTTTCTTTTTTGTCTATTTCAGAAGCAATGAGACAAAAATTAATACAAAATCAATTAAATTTTAATCAAACAATTAATTTAAGCCTTAAGGCACTTTATAAAATATTGCCTATAATGGAGCAAGGCAGTAACTATAGAGAAGCTCTGGAAGAAGCAAAGCTTTTAAAACAAGATTCAAATAACAAAAAAGATTTTTTGCCTCCATTGTCTGAAACTGAGGAATTTTCTAATGTGTTAAATCCGGTAGTAAATCGTGCAATATCTCAATATAGGAAAGTTGTCAATTCAGTACTTCGTAAATATGGAGAGGTGCATAAAATTCATATTGAACTTGCTCGTGAAGTTGGCAAAAGTTTTGCTGATAGGAAAAAAATAGAAAAAGAACAAAAAGAACTCTATGAGAGAAATCAAGAAGCATTAAAAATATGCAAAACAATTGGTTTAGAGCCAAATGGTCAAAATATTTTAAAAGTAAAATTATGGATACGGCAAAATGAGATTTGTGTCTATAGTGGAAAAAAAATTTCTTCAAATGATTTAAAAAATGATAAGAAAGATAATTCAAAAAACAATAAAGAAGATGATAAGAAACTTGAAATTGATCATATTTATCCCCTCTCAAGAAGCTTAGATGATTCTCAAAACAATAAAGTATTGGTATTTGCAAAAGTCAATGACGAAAAAAACGATCGAACTCCTTATGAATGGTTAAAAGGAAATGAACAAAAATGGAATACACTGATAATACGTCTGCGCACAATGTGCAATTTACCAGAGAATGTAAAAAGAAAAATTGTTGACAAAAATTTTATGGATAAAAAATTAGGTACAAGAGGAGAGTACTTAACACGTAATCTTAATGATACTGGTTATATCAGCAGACTAGTAAGTCAATATACAAATGAATATTTAAAATTCTTGCCTTTAGAAGAAAATGAGAATATTTATTTAAAATCAGGTGTTAAATCATCAAAAAAACATATTGTCGTTATTAGCGGGAGTCTCACTGCAATGTTGCGGCATTATTGGGGATTAGATTCCAAAAATCGGGATACACATCTTCATCATGCTCAAGATGCCCTTATTTTAGCATTTACCACTGATTCTAATATTAAGGCTTTTACAGATTATCTCAAATCAAAAGAAGAAGGCTATTATAAAAAAATCAAAGCAGATCGAAAGGCACTTGAATTAAGAAAAAGTGATAATAAAGCTAAGTATTTACTACGTGATCCAATAAAAAATTTCCGATCTAAAACCAAAGAGGCTGTTGAGAAAATTTTTATTTCAAGAGCTTCTCAAAGAAAAGTTACCGGAACATTGCATGAGGAAACCATAAGATCAAAAAAAGATTATTTTAAATCTTATGGCGGAGAAAAGGGAGTACAAAAGGCGCTTGAATTAGGAAAGATACGCCAAATCAATGGTGGCATTTTCGATAATGGCGATATGGTAAGAGTGGATATTTTTAAATCTAAAGATAAGGGTAAGTACTATGTTGTGCCTGTTTATAGTTATGATATAGCAATAGGGAAGTTGCCCAATAAAGCTATTGTATACGGAAAAGATAAAGAAGGGGTTATCAAAGATTGGTTGGAAATGGATAGTAATTATGAGTTTTGCTTTAGTCTTTTTAGAAATGATTTAGTCCAAATTCAAACTAAAAAAATGCAAAATTTTGAATATGCATATTATGTGAGCACAGATTCAGGTACAGGATCTTTAACCTTTAGACATCATAGTAATTATTTATCATCAGAATCAGAGAAAGTTTTTTTCAAAATCAAAAAGTCCTCAGGTTTTTTGGCACAAAACTGCGGCATACAAGATCTTAAGATTTTTAAGAAATGTATTGTTTCTGTATTGGGCGAAATTAACGAAGCAAAATTTGAACCCAGAAAAGATATTAAGTTAAAAACAACAAAAAAATGAATTTCAATGGGTAGTTTTGATGAGGCTTATAAAACTATTTTTATTAGTAATCCTGCTAAATTGAGTCTTAAAAATAATAATTTTTGCATTACTCAAGAAGGCAAGGATATAACTTTACCCTTAAGAGATATTTTAGTTATTATTTGTGAGAATCATCAAATTAATATTACTAATAGTCTATTAAGCAAATTAGCAGATTCTAAAATCGTTCTTTTTAGTTGTGATGATTCTCATATTCCCAATGGTGTTTTTATGCCTTATCTTGGTCATTATAAAACTTCTGAAGTGTTGGAATTTCAAATTAAGACATCCCAACAAACCAAGTCAATTTTATGGCAGCAAATCATCAAGCAAAAGCTTTATAATCAAAGTGAGCTTGCTAATGGACAAAATCCCCAATTAGCTGGTAAAATTCTAAAAATGTCTAAAGATGTAACCCTTAATGACTCTAAAAATCTTGAAGCACAAGGGGCAATTCTCTATTTTCAAGCACTTTTTGGAAAAGATTTTAAGAGAACTGAAATTAACCCTACTAATGCTGCCCTCAATTATGGTTATGCTATTCTTAGGGGTTGTGTGGCAAGGAATTTAGTGGGGAGTGGGTTCCTCCCTACGCTAGGTATTTTTCACAAAAATCAATTTAACTCTTTCAATCTTGCTGATGATATGATAGAGCCTTATCGAATTTTTGTTGATTCTCTTGTGGTATTTATGTTAGAAAATCAAAGTCTTAAAGATGATTTTAGCCTATGTCACCGTCAAAAATTAGCGAGCATCTTAAATGCAAAAATTCAATGCAAAGATAAATACTATCCGATGTATCGTGCTATTACCAGAACTGTATGGTCTCTGGCAAATGCGATCAAAGGATTTGAAAGTGAATTGATATTACCATTATTTAAAAAAGAAGATTCTGATGGAAGAGAAATTTATGAGAGTTTTAGTGATGTTTGACATGCCCACCCATACAAAAGAAGATAGAAAAAATTCTGCAAAATTTAGAAAAGAACTTATCAAGGATGGATTTATTATGTTGCAATTTTCTGTTTATGTACGCATTTGCAAGGGAGTCGCAAGTGCAAATTCTCATCTTGATAGGCTTGATTTAATAATTCCTCCAAAAGGACATATAAGAGCCTTGATTCTTACAGAAAAACAATTTGATCATATGAGATTATTGCTTGGCGAAAAGAGTGAAGCAGAAAAAGCAAATAAACCAAGACAACTTGTATTATTTTAGGGTTTTTCGGAGATTGTAACTCCACATGGAACCCTATAACCATTTATTCTAGGCAGTTTTTAAATTCTTCTTCTAAAGATTGGTATTATAGCATATTTTCTATGCTTTTTGACCTTTTTTCTCCCAAATTTAGGGAATAAAGACAAGGTCTATTTTAGCATAGAAGAATTTAAAAACTGCCTAAAACCATCGCTCTCTCCTTCTTGAATTTCTTCTTATTTTAGCATAGAAGAATTTAAAAACTGCCTAAAACGCTTAACTCTCGTGCGATTTTATGGCAAAGATTTTAGCATAGAAGAATTTAAAAACTGCCTAAAACCCTTTGATAGTAAGTATAAAAATAAGTGGTATTTTAGCATAGAAGAATTTAAAAACTGCCTAAAACTAGTAAAGATGCTTATCAAAATTGGACAAAATTTTAGCATAGAAGAATTTAAAAACTGCCTAAAACAAACTTCAAGATCAGTATCAAAAAGCACTTATTTTAGCATAGAAGAATTTAAAAACTGCCTAAAACGGTATGGAGTGTGGCTTCAATAAGGATGGCATTTTAGCATAGAAGAATTTAAAAACTGCCTAAAACTCTTTAAGAAGTTTAAAACTAATGCTGGCAATTTTAGCATAGAAGAATTTAAAAACTGCCTAAAACGCTTGAGGAGCGCGCCGATATAAAGAGTTTATTTTAGCATAGAAGAATTTAAAAACTGCCTAAAACTTTTGACTAACGATCCGGGTAATCCTTTAGATTTTAGCATAGAAGAATTTAAAAACTGCCTAAAACTCGGATGGCTTTACACTAAAAACCTTCAGTATTTTAGCATAGAAGAATTTAAAAACTGCCTAAAACCACATTGCCTAAAGCCTGCGTGCCGTTACTATTTTAGCATAGAAGAATTTAAAAACTGCCTAAAACGGAGGGAAGGGAACTCATTTCGGGGCGTCAATTTTAGCATAGAAGAATTTAAAAACTGCCTAAAACAACAACAAACGTTTTAACCCCTCAAAAAAGATTTTAGCATAGAAGAATTTAAAAACTGCCTAAAACTCATTGGGGCTCCTTTTTGTCTATTTTAAAATTTTAGCATAGAAGAATTTAAAAACTGCCTAAAACTCCCATCTTTTAAGTAAAAGTTCTTTTGTTATTTTAGCATAGAAGAATTTAAAAACTGCCTAAAACCAAGAATTGCTCTCTAAGCTTTCAATCTTGATTTTAGCATAGAAGAATTTAAAAACTGCCTAAAACCAAGTAATATAGGGGGTTTGAACAAGATTGATTTTAGCATAGAAGAATTTAAAAACTGCCTAAAACAACAACAAACGTTTTAACCCCTCAAAAAAGATTTTAGCATAGAAGAATTTAAAAACTGCCTAAAACATCAAAGAGATACCATGCTTTGGGATCGCTATTTTAGCATAGAAGAATTTAAAAACTGCCTAAAACCCGACTAGATTTTTTCTTTTTTCATCAGCTATTTTAGCATAGAAGAATTTAAAAACTGCCTAAAACAAGAAAGACTTTGGAATGAATCAAAAAGAAATTTTAGCATAGAAGAATTTAAAAACTGCCTAAAACGACGCCATCTTGGAGAGATGATGAACACATTTTATAGAATTTTTAATATTTATTTAATTTTAGAATAGATATATTTTCATAATGAAAGCAAATTTTTTTATACTATTATTTTTTATGTCTTTGGGTGTATCTCTGTCTCTAGCAGAAAGTAAAATATATGTTGGGGTGGGAGGAGGAGTGAATTTTTACGCGTTGGGCAAAGAATTAAAAGATTTTCCATCAGAAACTCTTTACCCTATAGATTGGCAAGGTATGCTTTTTGGTGGGTTAGAATTCAATGATGGTGATTTCAATGGGGCACAAGTTTATTTTTCTTCTGATTTTAATGGTTTATGGAGAAGAGATTTTTTAGTAGGGATTAATTATGTTTTTGAGCCCCAAGAAAGCGATCTCACTTATGCTTTGATTACGGGCTTTGATTTAGGTATGCAGTTTATAGAATCGCGAAATACGCTGTGGGGGGGGGGGTGAATATTTCTAATTACATAAATGATGAGACTTTTATTATGCATTATAATCTGGGGATTAGATTTCGCTATAAGCATTTTGCGCTTTTATTAAATACTGCATTCCCTCTTTTTCCTACGAATGTAAATTCTAACGTTAGCGTTTATTCTTTCTATTATGGCCGTTTTGGTACCGAGAAATATGGCTATAGCGAAGATATTCTTTGTCACCTCTATCCTATTACCACAACACTAGGTATTATATACTTTTTTTGAAATTCTATCACAAAGGAGTAAATGATGCAAATATTAAATCAAATTGCAGAAATCGTTGAAGTGCTTTTACTTGTAGCATTGGTTTTAAATATGTCTCAATTGAATAAAAGAGTTAAAAAAATAGAAAAAAAAGGAGAAAAAAATGATCAGATCTGAAAAAATTTGCGTTGTTTGCGGCAAAAAATTTCTGGGAACAAAAAAATCAAAATTTTGCTCAGAGGCTTGCAGATGCAAAGATTATAGGATGAATCTCATTCTGAATGATAGGAAAAAAGTTAATATAACTTTAACTTTATCAAAACACGGCAATGTCGGTGAAGAAGAGTTCAAGGCAGAGAGTTTTGAAGAGTTGCTATCGTTGATAGAGAGTAATAGTAGGGGGGAAGATCACGTTTTTTATGATTCTCTTGAAAATATAATCAAAGAATGGGATATGGTTGGGGTTGATTGGGAAGAATACGGGCTGAGTGAAGCCCCCGATCCTGATAAGATTTCTTTTAAAATCAAAAAGCAATTTTATGATCAAAAATGGGGATTGAAGGGTGATGAAAACTTCGTTTGGAATCCGAATACAGAAAGTTGTCAAACTTTTTTTCTAAAAATCCCACCAAGATTTTTAGAAAGTAAAGAAAAAATGGCAAAATATATCGTTAATAATCTTTTGGAAAGCACAAGGGGTTATAGAATTTTTAAAAAAACTACAAAATAAAAGGATAAAAAATGAAATAATAGTTAAGTATAATTTTAAAAGCAATGAAAATATAAAAGATAATATCTTTTATAAAGAATTTTTTAGTTTCGAAAAATATTTAAGAAGTTTTGGAGATTTTGAGGAACTTCTACAAACTCCTGAGAATAGATACAATACCTGTATCGTGATGATTCATACATTTTTCCACAAAAAAGTATGCAAAGAAGTTTTTGATATAAAATAGATTAAATAATAAATAATTTTATTTTAATGAATATTTTGAGTATTTATTAAAAAATATCTCAAAAAACTACAACTCCGATGAAAAGTTAGGGAAAAATCTCAGTAAGTGGATTAGCACAAATGAAAAACTTGCCGACACCATCATAGCCAAACTTGATTTTCGCATGCAAGATAAAACACAAGCTTATATCGTGGCTGCTGCAGTCTCAAAACACATCAATGAATCTTCTGCAGGGGGTAAATATGTCGATTGGCTGGGGTTGAGGGAGTCTTTGAAAAGCTTGGAAGAAAAAATAGAAAATCCGAGTCTCAAAGATTATATAGCCACTCTGAAGGGGATGAGTGAGTTATTTTATAATGACGGGAATATCATCAAGCAAATTCAAGGGGGGAATATCCCCTTACCATTAGGAGCAAACGGACTCTCTACCAATCTGATTGTAAAAGCACATACAGGGCTTGTCAATGGCACTTTTAAAAAGCTTCAAGCCTTCTTGCCCAACACTTCAGGCAGGAATGCTGCATTTTTATACCATATCAAAAAAGCCATGAACCAATCGCGCACTTCTAAAGACTTCTTCTTCAATCTCATCTCCGATCCCGGCACACCTGCCTCTCTTATAGCCGAACTCAAAAATGAGATTTTAAGTATCTCAGGGACACTCGGGAAAGTCATGACCAAAGCTACACAAGCCCTGGATCAAAATGCCCAACAAGATTATGTGGAACTGCTGAAAAATGCCCAAAAATACCAAGAAAAACAATCATTGACTCAAGAAGCCAAAGAGAATCCAAAACCCAATCATGAACCCCTCAAAGAGTTTGGTACAAATTACCCTGAATACTACCATGACGGGAAAGGAGCGATTACTAAACTCCTCCAAACCAAAGAAGGGCAAGTCATGGGAGCATTCTACAAAGAAGGGTTAGGGGATATTGATTTGGTATGGGGAGATGAGAAAATGGGACTCTCTCATATTCTGAGCAAACACCCTGAAGTTGTGGATAAAATCCCTGAGATCATAAATGATGGTGCAGTGGTTGTAAGAAAACACGATGCCACACAGATAAACAAAGATGGCTATAAAGTTGTATTAAAAAGTAATTTATATGGAGAACCTACGGATAATCATTGGGTAATCACAGCTTATGAAGATACAAGAGGTAGGGATAAGTTTATCGACTCTATCCCTAACAATTCAGAGGAGACTCTCTCTAAAACCTCTTCATCCAATCCTAGCACAAATGAAATTAAAAATCAAGCAACCCTAAGCACTCAAGAAGCCAAAGAGAATCCAAAACCCAATCAAGAGCCCCTGAAAGAATTCGGCACAAATTACCCTGAATACTACCATGACGGGAAAGGAGCGATTACTAAACTCCTCCAAACCAAAGAAGGGCAAGTCATGGGAGCATTCTACAAAGAAGGGTTAGGGGATATTGATTTGGTATGGGGAGATGAGAAAATGGGACTCTCTCATATTCTGAGCAAACACCCTGAAGTTGTGGATAAAATCCCTGAGATCATCCAAAACGGAGAGGCAGTAGAAAATGCGGGTGTGAAAAGTATCAAATTTAATAATGGAAAATCTTATCGGATAGGCTTATCAAAAGGTTGGAATAATAAAGGGGATAATCATTGGGTGATTACCGCTTATGAAGATACTAAATCGCCTCATCCTGATGTCCGACCAAGTAATGAGGTTGCCTCGCAGAGTGGAACCGATCTCTCTGCGAACGATTTATCTGAGAATCCTAGCACAAATGAAGTTAAAAATCAAGCAAGGGCTAAAGAAAATCCGGCACTCCAAGCATGGATAAAGGATTACCAAAAACTCAAAGACAAATATAAAGATTATTTTAGCGCACAGCGTTTGAAGGGATACATGGAGGATGGAATCTCTCTCCAAAGCAGAGCAAAGGAATTAAAAGATGCGTTAGAAAAAGCTGAGTCTGAAGGAAGTGAAGCTATGATCAGAAAAGACCTTGCAGTCATCCAAGACAAAGAAGTCCAAGACTTCTTTAAAAAAGCTGACTTCGATAAATTGAAACTTCTTAGTGCTATGGATGATCTTGAGTTTTATCAAGCAGTGGGTAACAACCAAAAAATCATAGAACTCATTGAAGAAAAAATTGCCTACCTTCAAAACAAAATCCAACGCAATCAAGAAGCCAAACCCAATCATGAACCCCTCAAAGAGTTTGGTACAAATTACCCTGAATACTACCATGACGGGAAAGGAGCGATTACTAAACTCCTCCAAACCAAAGAAGGGCAAGTCATGGGAGCATTCTACAAAGAAGGGTTAGGGGATATTGATTTGGTATGGGGAGATAAAAGAGGGGGGCTATCCCATATATTGGATAAACATGGCAAGGACACTGCCTTAAAAATAGATGATGTAATAGAAACCGGACAGATTTTTAGAGATAAACATAATCGCTTAGGCATACTCAAAGACAATCAAATAGTAGGCATTCATGAAAAATATAAAGGTGATGACAGGCAATGGATAGTTACAAGCTATGAGTTGAAAGACCCTAAGCAGTATCTCGACGGTGCTGAGGCTTACGTTTCAGAACAGCTGGGCAAAACCAATCTATCCAAAAATCTTTCTCCCGATAATCCTAGCACAAATGAAGTTAAAAATCAAGCAAGGGCTAAAGAAAATCCGGCACTCCAAGCATGGATAAAGGATTACCAAAAACTCAAAGACAAATATAAAGATTATTTTAGCCCACAGCGTTTGAAGGGATACATGGAGGATGGAATCTCTCTCCAAAGCAGAGCAAAGAAATTAAAAGATATATTAGAAAAAGCTGAGTATGAAGTAAATGAAGCTATGATCAAAAAAGACCTTGCAGTCATCCAAGACAAAGAAGTCCAAGACTTCTTTAAAAAAGCTGACTTCGATAAATTGAAACTTCTTAGTGCTATGGATGATCTTGAGTTTTATAAAAAAATGGGTGAGCATCAGAAAATTAAAGAACTTGGAGATCTCCTTGAAGAAGAAATTGCCTACCTTCAAAACAAAATCCAACGCGATCAAGAAGCCAACCTCACTAAAGCACAACTCCAAGAGAGTCCCAAAATCAAAGAAGACTATAGTAACAAAGAACCCTTAAGCACTCAAGAACCCCTGAAAGAATTCGGCACAAATTACCCTGAGTATTACCATGACGGGAAAGGAGCGATTACTAAACTCCTCCAAACCAAAGAAGGGCAAGTCATGGGAGCATTCTACAAAGAAGGGTTAGGGGATATTGACCTGGTATGGGGAGAGGTAAGTAATCCAAGCAAACACACAGGATACGGACTGGCCCATATCCTTGATAAACACCCTGATTTTGATATCGGACTTATCCCTGAGATAGTGGAGAAGGGAAATATCATAAACAGACATAATGGTTATAACATAGAATCAGAAAAATATATTGTAGGCATTAATAAAGGGTTTGACGGAAAAGGGGATAATCATTGGATTGTAAGCGCATTCGATAGTAAGAAACCCACCAAGTCAGCATCCTCTGATGTTTTTAAAGAAAGCGAGAGTCTGCCTTCAAACTTACCCCATAATCCTACCACCTCAGAGCTAAAAAGTCAAGAAGAGCTTCTGTCAAAATACCCTACTCTTATTTCTACCCCCGAACAATACGATGAGTTGATGAAAACTCTCAATGGTTTTGCCTTATATAAATCTGCTTTTCCAAATAAGGATTTTGAAATTCAAGACGTCTTATCCGCTGCCGCTGATATCTACACCGGACTCCCTGATAGAGACATAATTACAAACCCGCAACTCCAAGAACTTTTGAGTCATCTTGATGATAAACACTCCCTTGTGTTACGTTATAGACATAATTTGAACGAATTTCCCGCCCTCATAGAATCCAAAAAATTCGAACTCAAAATGACACAAGAAGCAGCACAGGCTATACAAAAGAATATTGAAAAAGAAAAACAAAATGACAGATATCACATCAGTTACAGAACATCGGATTTACAATCCAAAAAGGAAAGGATACAAAAACTCCAACGCGATATTTCTTTCTTAAGAGAAGAACTCCAAAAAACTATAGAATTGTCCAAGACTTTGGGACACCCTTCCAAAGAACCTCCAAAAATGAAAGCCTATAAACAAATAGCCTCCAAGTACCCTGAAGGTTTATTGCTATTTCTTAAATATCCTTTTGATATACAAAAAAACGCAGAAAACCAAACAGAAGATATTTGGAAAAGTTTTATTGAAGAAATCCATCAAGAAATCCGAAAAAAATCTAAAACTAAAAAAGGCGAAAGACCTCCCCGATATAACTATGAAGATTTGGAAAGAGCAGTCAAAAGCCAAGAAGTCAGAGATTTTATTGAACATTCTCCTAAGGAAGTTTGGGATTATCTCAATCTCAAAGATGAGATAAAAAATTTGCAAAGCGCCCTGCATAAGAATCAAGAACGGATCAATTATGCCAAAGCCAATCAGGATAACCCATTTTATAAAGAAAGCTTGCCAATGTTTGAAAACAGCAAAAAAAACATTATGCAAAATTTGCAAGACACACAAACAGCACTCCAAGCACTCCAAATCAAATCCAATCTGCCCCCTAAACCTAAAGAAGAACCCAATCCGAATGCAAAAATCAAAGAAGACTATAGTAACAAAGAACCCTTAAGCACTCAAGAAGCCAAAGAGAATCTAAAACCCAATCAGGAGCCCCTGAAAGAATTCGGCACAAATTACCCTGAATACTACCATGACGGGAAAGGAGCGATTACTAAACTCCTCCAAACCAAAGAAGGGCAAGTCATGGGAGCATTCTACAAAGAAGGGTTAGGGGATATTGACCTGGTATGGGGAGATGAGAAAATGGGACTCTCTCATATTCTGAGCAAACACCCTGAAGTTGTGGATAAAATCCCTGAAATCATAAATGATGGAAAGGTAGATAGGGGAACAAACAGAATCTTTTTAAATACAGATGATAGTAGAATAGCTATTGCTTTGGATTATAAAGGTAAAGATAAAAAATGGATCATCACAGCATATAATAAAGATTACCTGTCCCCGGCATATCCGCACCAAGAACAGCTTACCCCCGCAACTTCAGCACATCGTATGCGAGATAACCTTCAGCCCAATCCTAGCACAAATGAAGTTAAAAATCAAGCAAAACAAACTCAAAAAGAACCCAATCCGAATGCAAAAATCAAAGAAGACTATAGTAACAAAGAACCCTTAAGCATTCAAGAACCCCTGAAAGAATTCGGCACAAATTACCCTGAGTATTACCATGACGGGAAAGGAGCGATTGAGAAACTCTTGCAGACCAAAGAAGGGCAAGTCATGGGAGCATTCTACCACCCTGATATAGGGGATATAACTCTTGTTTGGGGGAAAGAAGGCAGTGCTAAATCCGATGGATTCGGACTCGCAAAGATTGTAAAGTTTCACCCCGAAGTTGTGGATAAACTCGATGGAATTATCAACAATGGCAGATTTATACTTGATGAAAAACAAAGACCTAATATTGTATCGGATAATTCTATTGTCGGGCTTAGAAATGATTGGAAAGGAGAAAAGACACCTTATTGGGTTATTAGCAGTTATAGCAAAAAGGACTCCACTAAGGGGATCGACTCTAATGGACATTCTGTTAAGGAGAGCTATTCTCTTAACAATCCTTCATCCAATCCTACCACCTCAGAGCTAAAAAGTCAAGCAGATTTTTTTAAAAAATATAAAAAATTCACGACGAAAAATAATCTTGAATCCCTTTATGCCTTAGGGAATATCAAACACAGCAGGGATGAAGTCCTTCAAAGAGATGCATGGGATGATAAGGTATTAAAAGATATTGGAGAGTATTCTAATTTTGGAGATAAAAAGATGGCTGCCCTAGCCGGGAATCCAAAAGTCAGAGCATTGCTTGATGACCCTGTTGGAAGGGAGTTTATCAATGATATGGGAACTATTTTGGATAAACAACAAGAAATAAAAAATTACCTCCCTCATATCCAAAAACTTGAAAAAACCTATCGTGATTACAGCTTTGCCAAAAAAAAGAATGCTTATTTGATTACACAGAGTGAAGAGGAATTAAATCGTGCAAAAAAAGATCTCTTTGTATCTGTAAAAGAATTTCAAGAACTCTCCGCCCTTATGGGGCAAAAATACCCCGCTTATTTTGATGAGAATCCCAATGTTTTAAACTCTGCTTTGGTGGAAAAAGCCAAGAACCAAAGTCTCCCTATTGATCCTAAAGAATCCCTGTCTCCCCCCATCACTGAAAAAACAATAAAACAAAAAGATATAAAAGATATTCTCTCCATCCCTGCCAAAGAACTCCAAGAAGTCCAAAAAAAAGCTTCTGAACTTTGGGAAAAATACGGTATTGATATACACAATATCTATAAAACGCTTCAAGAAAAGGAGTTTGATTATGAACGTCTCTCAAAGTTTAAATCAGATTTTGCCACCGGCTATCCAAAATACATTCGGAGACTTCAAAATGCAATAAAACACGATAAAGAAAAATACCAAAAGCACCTTATCAGATATAAAGACGAATTAAAACGATCCACAGACAACACAGTCTCAAATCAAACAAAAGATTACAAAGCAATATTACAAAACTCTATCAAAACGAATATGAGAAAACTGAAAATACTCCAAGATCATGATGTCAAAGAATTTTTTAAAAAAATACATGATCAACCCCTTGTTTATGACTATATAGACAAATTGAGGATTATCCCTTATTTTTTAGAGACTCAAAGAACCGAACTCAAAAAACTGCAGAAACGCAAAGGCAATTATTTTGATTTTGGCACTATTAAGATGATTAGAAATCAAATTGCATCTTTGAAAAATGAGTTTGAAGAAAACATTGATCTCAGAAACAAAATTAACGCGTTTATTTCGCACGAACAAAAGCAATCTAAACTCCAAGAAAATCCCAAAATCAAAGAAGACTATAGTAACAAAGAACCCTTAAGCACTCAAGAAGCCAAAGAGAATCCAAAACCCAATCATGAACCCCTGAAAGAGTTTGGTACAAATTACCCTGAATACTACCATGACGGGAAAGGAGCGATTACTAAACTCCTCCAAACCAAAGAAGGGCAAGTCATGGGAGCATTCTACAAAGAAGGGTTAGGGGATATTGATTTGGTATGGGGAGAGGTAAGTAATCCAAGCAAACACACAGGATACGGACTGGCCCATATCCTTGATAAACACCCTGATTTTGATATCGGACTTATCCCTGAGATAGTGGAGAAGGGAAAGGTAGTAGAAAATGCGGGTGTGAAAAGTATCAAATTTAATAATGGAAAATCTTATCGGATAGGCTTATCAAAAGGTTGGTTAGACAAAGGGGATAATCATTGGGTAATTACAGCGTATGAAGATACAAGATTGCCCCATTCAGATTCTCGACCAAGTAATGAGGTTGCCTCACAGAATGGAACCGATCTATCTGCAAACAATCTTCAGCCCAATCCTAGCACAAATGAAGTTAAAAATCAAGAAAGACAAACCCAAAAAATTGATTTGGAATTATCTTTGCTATGACATTTCAAAATTTAAAAGGTTGAATATGGAAACGTTGAGTATGGAAATTTCAACACTTGCGCAAATTTCAGGTTGGGTAGTTGGCATAATCGGTGTGTTAGTAGCAATTATGGCATTTGGTATTGGATGGATTAGTATCTCTTATCAAAGAACTATGTCAAAAAAAATAAAAATGGAAATCGTGGAAACTGCAAGCAAAAAACTTGATAAGGCTTTAAAAGATCCAAAAGTCTCGGCAGACTTTATGAACTTGATTTTTGATAGCGAAGATTTTAAGAGCAAATTTTCAAAATTTATAAATATAGAAGTAGAAAATATATTAGAATTGGGAGAATCAAATCAAAATTATAAAGAATTTGCTGAAAATAACAACTCTAATGATAAAATAAAAAAGATATTACAAGAAAAGGAGTAAAAATGAGTCTTGAAAATTTAAAAATACTTATGAACAAAGCTCCGGAAGAAATTTTAAAACATTTTGACATAATAAAACCACCCGTAGATATTAAAGATTTGATACGAAATAAATTAAATATAACCATTGACGAAAGACTGGAATGGGATAAATTATTTTTAGATGGTTACGTCCAAATCGAAAATGATTCTCCCAGAATATGGTTAAATGATGGGGTATCCGAAGCCAGACAAAATTTTACATTAGCACACGAGTTGGGTCATATTGTCAATGATATTCTGCCAAACTCTGAGAAATATCAAGACCCTATAGAAGATAATTTTGATACTTTATACAGAAAAGGAGTAAGCCCCATAGAAAGAAGAGCTAATGATTTTGCAGCAAGATTATTGATGCCGGCTGCTTTTATTGATGAAGAGGTTGAAAGACTATCCAAAAGTGAAGATTTTAAAGATATTAGTCTTGAAACAGTTATCAAACGATTGTCAGCGAGGTTTAGAGTATCTTATGATGCAATGAAATGGCGACTTGTTAATTTAGGCTATATCAATAAAGATAAAATTTAAAAGCATTATTTTTTAATTTATGCCAAAGCTATCGGATTAAAAAAAATTATAATCCCCATAAATTGAGATTAAGCCGATGGCGCAGCAGCGTAGAGTGAGATAAGCGCAGGGTAATCAAATGTCTTTAATAAGATTTTTTATCTTATCATATTTTATAGCTTTTTCATAATTATTCAACCATCAAAAAAGACTTGGACTCTATAGAAGGGAGTATCAGATTAGAAAAAGGCACGCAAGACAAAAAAACAAACAAAGGGTATGGGACTACCCATATCAATGCCCGGCATAGCAACCCAAAAGATATAGGGTATATCACACCAAAAGAATATTTAAATTTGGGGAACTCTATGAGAGAATATCTCAAAGCCTATCAAGAGCCTTTTATCGATAAGAATGGAAACAGGATTTATGAATGGCACAATCAAGAGGGGGTAAGGTTTAGAGTAGTTGTTGGAAATGCGGGTAAAGATGTTTCTACACCGGAAACACGGAATAGCCGTTTGTCCTTACCCGCCGAAAGAATTATAACCTTTTATTCTGACAGAAACTTTAAACGCAAGATGAAATTTAAAAATGCAGCTGTCAAATTATGAAATTCAAGCAAAATCAATCAAAATATCACATACCGCCTGAGCTGATTAAAGAGTTTATATCAAAAAGAATCAAATTTATTACAAAAAGTAACGTATTATGATGGAACTTAAAAAGAAGGATTATGAGATATTGATTTGGTATGGGGAGATAAGAAGATGGGACTCTCTCATATATTGGATAAACACCCGCCGGAATTTGGGTGATTACACTTGATTTTTATTATCAAAAATGATAATATTTGAAAAACTATAAAAGGATTTGTTTGCAAGTAATTTTCTTTAATGAAAATGTTGAGAAAGATACGATGAGTTTGAATCCTGATTTGGTGGCTAAGTTTTTTGAAATTATTGAATTGATGGATAGAATAAATTCTGCTAATCTTGGAATGCCTTATACAAAATCTTTGAATAACGGATTGTTTGAAATCAGACTAAAGGCAAAGAGCGGAATTGCTAGAAGCGTGTTTTGTTATTTTGAAAAAAACTCAATCGTAATTTTGCATACTTTTGTTAAAAAATCTCAAAAAACACCTATAAAAGATATAAATATCTGCATACAAAGAAAAAAGGATCTTTTGAATGAAAAATAAAATAAATCTTCAAACTTACAACATCAATGATCTTAAAGCAAAGTATTTAAAAGGAGAGGTTTTGAAAGAATATCAAGCTCTTGAACCCCTCATTGAAATCAAATCTAAAATGCTTCAAGCAAGAAATGACGCTAAGCTTACTCAAGAAGATGTAGCAAAAGCACTCAACACTTATGTAAGCAATATTTCAAGACTTGAAAGCTCTTCAAGTTCCCCCAGCTTAAATACACTGATGAAATACGCTCAAGCTTGCGGCAAAAAACTAAAAATTGATTTTGTGGATAGATAAAAAGCATAAAATTTGTAAATTGCCGCTTAAAATCGAAGTGAGGGGCTCACTTCTGTTTTATATGGCAAAAATTAGAATTAAATTAAGCTTAAAATTAAACTTTTTTAATTCTATATCTACTCTATTTTAGATCCGATACAAATACTCCAAATACCAAAGATTCTTTTTTGAGTAAATAAAAAACATCAATGGCTATTCTCTCAATCTCTAAGCCCTTTAGCTTCCTCTTAAGCCTATAACCCCTTCATTAACTTAATCCAAAACTTCAACAGCCAGAATATTGGAATTACAATGACTCCAAATATTAACGATTTTATCTTTATCAAAAACTTCAATAAAATTATCTTGGCAGTCAAATTTTGAAACAGCATTTAATGGGATCTGCGTGGCTATAGGTTCAAAGCCAACTTCTGAGTAATCTTTGAAATATTCTCTCTTTATTCCTCAATTTCAGAAAGTGTTTTTAGAATATCTTCCATGTTGGGTTTAAAGATATGTTTGTTGCGTAATTCTTCTTCAGAGACATGTTTCC